>JBCBNR010000260.1:0-4636 GCA_039821665.1 Pseudomonadota bacterium | reverse complement strand
AGCGCCACGGACACGTTCAACGTGGTGTCCTTGGCGATCCAAAAGTCCCAGGCCATCATAGGTGAAATAGTCAGACACTTGAATTTCAAGGGTAAATTCGACCGTATCATCGGGGCTGAGGCCGGCGACATTCTGATCATCAATGATGGCCTGGGACTTTTGGATCGCCAAGGACACCACGTTGAACGTGTCCGTGGCGCTGTCGCTGACGGCAAGCGTCGCATCATCCGCATCGGTCGGCGTCCAAGAGCCTGTGCCGTTGACCGTGTTGGACTCAGGCACATCATCGCCCGTGGCGGGGTCGATCACATTGGGCCCGCCGCCGCTGCCCACATCTGCAATCCAGAATGCGAAGGTCACGGTGGCTGTGCCGGTGATGGAGTCGAAGAAGACCTCCAGCGTATCGTCCCCCGCGACCACAGGTCCGATGGGCGGCTCGCTTACGATGGTCGCGCCCGTGCCGCCGTTGATGACCGGAGAGCCCACATAAACGTAATTGGTGGGCAGGGTGTCTGTCAGGGTGAAATCATCGAGGGTTTGGCCATCGGCCACGTCCACGGTCAGGGTATGACGGTAGATGAAATTGGGGCCGGTTGCGGCCTCCTCCTCGGGGATGTCGTTGATTTTCGACACAGTGAACAATTGCGGCGTGAGCGTCAGCGTCTCTGACGCGCCTAGGGTGGAGGGGTCGGTGGACGGATTGTCCAACTCGTCACAGCCAAGCGCAAAGCCCCCGTTTGCGGAGATCGCCAGACCCGCGTTCAAATCGGCATCGGGCGAGATATCCACGAGCACCTCGATGTCGACCGCAGGCTGGCCTGCGGTGAACGAGCCATAGGGCAGGTCGAACACGACCAGAGAGTCGCCCGGGTTGCCGCTCACGATGATCGGATCGCCATTGGTGTCCACGGCAAGCGGGTGTTCAGCCTCGCCGGCTGCATCGAAGACGACAATGGTTGGCGTCAAGGTGGTGCCCAAGAAGGTGGCACTGTCGAAGGTTATACCGTCATCGCCATCAATGCCGGTGTCCGGCAGGATCAAATCCACATAGGGCGCAAAGCCCGGATCGCCCTCGGCATCAGGGTTGGAGAAGGTCAACGTCAGCGGCACATCTTGTTGTCCGATGTCAACCTGAGCGGGACCCGTGATCATCACGGTCGGGTCCCCATCCAGAACGATGCGGTCTTCCAAAGGCTCAAAAACTGGGCGAACGGTCATGTTCGGCTCTCCGACGTGTCAGGGGCGGCCAGGCCGACCCGAAATCTGCAAAGCTGCGCCCCCGTGGTGCCGAGTGTCCGCGTTCAGCGGCGGACTTGGCTCAGGGGCGCAACGGGACGGTGCGTCAGTTGCTCCGCGTCAGCTTGTATGTGGGCTCGCCACGGATCTCGGTGGTGGGCGCCACTTTCAGGCCCCAGCGATCCAACAGCACGCCGCGGGCGCGGGCCAGATTGGCGGCCGAGATTTCACGGGTCGCCCGTGCCGTGGCCACTGCTTGTTCGGCCTCTTGCAGGTCCTCGTAAGCGTCGAGCAGGGCCGACAACAGCCCGATCCCGCCATCGCCCACACCCTCGTTCCAGCGCCGCTGGAGGGTGTTGACGTCGCGCTGAGCAGCCCCCAGCGCCTTGCGCTGCGCCACCAGGTCGTTGCACGCCACGATGTATTCATTGGCGGCGACGTCGATCTCCAACAGGATGGTCGAAATGGCAGAGAGGACCTGACGCTCCTGCTGCACAGTCTCGATCCGCCGGCGCTTATAGCGTGCATCCCGCTCGTCAAAGCCCAAGGGCACCGAGAAGCTGAGACCAACCAGGTAGCCCGTACCATCGGATTGGTCCGACAAGGCCCCCCCAAAATCATTGCCATCATCGCCGCCCGCCAAGGACGCTTCGAGGATCAGGTCCAACTCGGGCAGGGCCTCGTTGGCGGCAATGCCCTCGCGCAGCAGCGCCGCTTCGTATTGCAAGATTGCCTGCTGAAGCTCGGGGCGTTGTACGAAGATCTTCTCCAACGTGTCATTGACGCGCAAGATCGGCAGTGCGCCATTGGGGGCAGACTTCGGCAAAATCTCAACATTTCCAGGGCCATAGCGCGGATCATTGATCAACGCTGCCAGCCGGAACTCGGCATTGTCCAAGGCAGCCTCGGCGCGGGTCACGTCCGCGCGCCACCGCTCGGCGATGGAGTTTGCGCGGTTGGCCAGCAGGATATCCGCATCGATGTCCGTCCGCCCACGCACCTGGTTCGAGATTTGCGCCCCATGGCCAGCAAGGTGCTGGGTCTGCAGATAGACCGCGCGTGCCACGTAAAGGTTCCAATAGGCCCGCTCCACATCCAACAGATGGGCCTCGCTCTGGCGCTTGAACTCCTCGGTCGCGATTTGCGTGTCCATATTGGCAATGCGCCGAGGCGCATCGGTGTAGATTCGCCCGCCTTCGCGCAACAGCGGCTGGATATAGGACAAGACCGCGCGGCTTTCCGTCTGCTCGCCCGGGATATAAGACGTGCGGTTCGTGTCCGTGACCGAGATGCGCTGAGCCAGCGACACCTCGCCCCCGCTCAGCAGGCGAGAGCGCACGCCCCCTTCGATCACGGTTTGATCTTCGCGCAAGCGCGCATTGCCGTTAGCCACAGCAGGGCTGGTGGTGCGGCTGTTTTCGCGCCCGGTGCTGGCCTCGACAAACACTTCGGGCGTAAATCGGCCGATCGCCTCTTGTATGGCGGTGCCTCGGATCGCGGGCAGATCACCAAAGGCGGCGATTTGCTGGGAATGGGTGACCGCGGCCATAATCGTCTCGGGCAGGGTCACGGCCCGGTCGCGCTGACCGTGCAACAAGCTGCTATTATAGACGCCGTTGACCCACCATTCACCCGAAGACCCGGGCGAGCTGATCTGGCTGACCTTGCGCACCTGGGCAAGCGATGTGCCCAACCCCCGCTCTTTCGCTTCGATCAAAGCATAGCGGCCAAGGGCCCGTCGCAGATACACAGCACGTGCGGCGGGATTGCTAAAGCGCTTATAGGTGATTGTGTCGATCGGCCACTGATTGGCGATGTCGTCACTGCTGACACGCAGCGTGTCCACCCGCTTGCGCGCCTCTTCCGACGTGAAGTTCACGCCGTCCTGGTTCGCCTCAATTTCTTCAACGACACTTGGAGAAAAGCCACGCTCTCGCGGCAGATCCTGATCCCGTGGAATCGCATGTGGTTCCGCACATGCCACCAAAAAGGTAGTACTCAATAAGCTTAAGAATACTTTGTATCCTTTTGAGACCGCGTTCTTTTTCGACATCGTTATCTCCGGTTGCGCTTTGGGCCATTAACCATGCGATTGAGGCAGCGGAACGTCAAATTTACGGGGAAACTCACGAAAAAAGCGTCACGTGCTGTGGATGCAACACAACAAAAGCCTTGAAACTTTATTAATAATGAACTGTTTGGATACAAAAAGCAGGGAGAACCCGAGATGAATTGGCTGACTGCAGGCGTTGCCAAAGTTGTCCTGGTTATAACGGTCGCATCAACCACTTTGGTTTGGGCCCAGGATACACAACTTCGGGCGTTCGACGAGATCAAAGTGGTCGGGAATTCCCGCTTCACAGACCAGCAAATCATTGAGACGTCGGGTCTTTTGACCGATCAACCACTGGGCCGTCAGGATCTGTTGGCGGCGGTTGAGGCGCTAGAATTTACCGGTGAATTTGAAGAAGTCCAGATCTTCGAAGCAGGCGCAGCGCTTGTCATCGAGGTTGATGAAGAACCGCAATCCAGCGGTGCCTTGACCGGTGCCCTTGGGGCGGATTCCGACGTTGGTCTGGTCGGAACGGTAGGGGTGCGGCTGAACGACGCGCCCGTGGTCGGCGGAACCCTGCGCGCCCGCGCCAGCATCGCCGAGGAATTTCAGCGCGCCCGGGCTGGCGTGGATTTGCCCGTTTTGGCGTTTGGGCGACCGGGTGGCGCGGATCTGTTCTTTGCCAACGAAGCGTTTGATGAGAACCGTTTCAGCTTTCGTACCTTTGGGTTGGAGCCTTATCTGACCTTGCAAAAAGACGACAGCAGCGAGACCCGGGCCAGCGTCTTTGCCTATAGCGCGGATATGTATGACGTGGACGCGGACGCCTCGGCCATTCTGCGCGGCGAGGAGGGCGAAGAAGAGTATGTGGGCCTGAGCATCGGCCACACCAGGCGCAACGGACGTGCGGGCGGTGTGAAAACCACCCTGAGCCTCAGCCAAGAACTGGCCTTCGGATCCGAAGATCGGTCCTTTGCCACAACATCTTTGGCGTTCAGCGCGCAGGTGCCCCTAGGGCGCAGTGGTCTGACGCTGGCAAGCTCTGTCGCGGGGGCCGGTGTGTTCGCGCTGTCTGGCGACGGGGCGCGGGCAGTCGACCGCTTCACTCTGGGTGGCTTGCGCCTGCGTGGGTTCGAGCGAGGCACCATCGGGCCGCGCGATCTGTGTGACAGTTGCGGGCCAGTCGGGGCCGAGGTGAACGAGCGGTTGGGCGGCGATTTTTTTGCCGTTGCCCGCACCGAATTGCAGGCCCCAATAGCACCCGAGCGGTTGGGCCAGTTGAAGGGCTTTGTTTTTGCCGATCTCGGCTCTGCCTGGGGGTTGGATACGGACACCCAAGCCACCGGC
>JBCBNR010000259.1:0-4664 GCA_039821665.1 Pseudomonadota bacterium | reverse complement strand
TATATCGGGCAAAATAACGCGACCGAGCTTCTGTTTCTTGTCGGTTTCGGGGTGGTCGCGACCGCGTTTCGCTTCGCGGATTACCCCCTCGCCCCGCTGCTGATCGGGTTTATTCTCGGCCCGTTGTTGGAGAATAACTTTGCCCGCTCGATGCAGCTTTACGACGGCGTTGCCTTCGTATGGGAACGCCCGATGACGCTGGTTCTGCTGATCCTATCGGTGTTTCTGATCCTACTGCCAAGTCTCCGCGCGCGCCGCGCCGCCTTGCGGGCCAAAGGTGTTGCCGACGGTGATTGAGGGTGCGGTCCAGCCGCTGGCAACCCGCCGCTTCACTCTCGCCCGTGGCGGGCGCTAAACCGCCACCTGGGTCATGTCGTTAAAGGCTTGGCGCAGCGCCTCGGACCAGGCTTGCGACAACTCCGCGAACGCAGAGTCGTTTTCTTCAATCCGGCGGTGCTGGCTCAGTTGCAGGCCATCGGCTTCGATCACCGCCAGATCCAACGGCATCCCCACCGAAAGGTTAGAACGCAAGGTACTGTCCATCGACAGCATCGCCGCCGTGATCCCCATATTCAACGGCGTGGCGGTCGAGATCACCCGGTCCAGGATCGGCTTGCCGTATTTATGCTCGCCGATCTGAAAGAACGGCGTGTCTTCCGTCGCCTCGATAAAATTCCCCGCCGAATAGATATGGAACAGCCGCAGCTTTCCCCCTGCCCTTTGACCCGCGAGAATGATGGAGGACAGCGAGCTTTCCCCCATAGCGCTGAGCCCCGGTCCGTATTGCCCCTGCACGATACGCATCGCATCGCCCACAATCTCGGCCACGCGGAACATGGTGGGGGCTGTAAACAGCGTCTCCAACCCATCCTCCTTGGGGTTGTCCATGTTTTCCTGCAACAGGCTGATCACCGCCTGTGTCACGGCCAGGTTCCCTGCGGTCATCATCACGATCACCCGCTCCCCCGGGAGGGTCCAGGTGAACATCTTGCGATACTTCGAGATGTCATCGACGCCCGCATTGGTGCGAGTGTCCGAAAGGCAGATCAAACCAGCGTCAAGCTTGAGCGCGAGGCAATAGGTCATCGGGGCATCCATGGGGTGGGGTCTCATCAAAGGCTAGGTTTAGGGCACCCTGATTTGGAAGACCACGGGTTAAATTCACATTTAAACCCACCACTGCCTTTGATGGCTTTATTGGCTTTGAACCTGTGACTCTTCGGCCTCAAGTGGCGCATCGAACCCGTAAGCTTTGGAGATTTCGGTGGCCAGCATATTGGCCTCGGCGATGCGCTCCGTCAGCCATTCATGCAGGCCAAACTCGATAATCTCGTCTACGCTCAACCGGTGCAGTGCATCGCGCATGGCATAGGCCCGGTTCAAGACCGCGCGCTGGGGGGCCAGGCGCACACCGACCCCGGTCAAGGACTGCGCGATCCCGTCCGAGCAGGTCACCAGCGAGCGCGGGCTCAGCGGATTGAGGACCAACAAATCCGCCACGCCTTTCGCGTCAATGGCCCGGCGATAGATGTGGCGATAGGCCCGCGCGGCCCCTGCGGCGCGCAAGATCTGCAGCCATTGCAAATAGTCCACGCCTTGACCCACCTCATAGGCGTGGGGCAGCAACACGTGGTATTTCACATCCAGCAGGCGTGCGGTGGCGTCCATGCGCTCCAACCATTTGCCCAATTCGATGAACTGATACCCCTCGTTGCGCAGCAGGGTGCCATCGATGGCCCCGCGCACCAACGCACCCCTTTCCTTGACCCAATCCAGCCGCTCGGCCAGGTCGCCATGGGGGGCATCGGGCGACATGGTGCGAAACCGCGCGAGCGCCTCGTTCGTTGCGTCCCATACTTCCGAGGTGATCGCATTGCGCATGGCCCGGGCGTTTTCGCGGGCCGCCGTCAAGCACGAGGCGATGGAGGAGGGGGTGTCCAAGTCAAAGAACAGATGCCCCACCACCTGGTCTTGGGTTGCGGCCTCTATGTCATGGGGAAACGTGCTTTTGCAGCCTGAGGCGATGACAATGCTTTCCCATTCGGTGGACCGTTCGGCCCGGGTTGCGGGCAGCGCCTCCATCCGGCGACCGGCATCCAGCAGGCGCGCGGTATTCTCGGCCCGCTCCACATAGCGTGACATCCAAAACAGGCCCATGGCCGTGCGGCTGAGCATCAGACGGACCCTCCATCCTCAAGCACCCAGGTGTCTTTTACCCCGCCCCCTTGGGACGAGTTGACCACCAGCGAGCCTTCGCGCAGGGCCACCCGAGTCAATCCGCCCGGGATCAACCGGGTCTCGCGCCCGGAAATCACATAGGGGCGCAGGTCCACATGGCGCGGCACCAGCCCGCTTTCCGTCAGCACGGGCGAGGTGGAGAGGGCCAGTGTCGGTTGCGCGATAAACTCGTGAGGGGCCGCCTTCAGCCGCTCGGCATAGGCAGCACACTCCGCCTTGGTCGATGTGGGGCCGATCAGCATCCCATACCCGCCCGAGCCGTGCACCTCTTTGACGACCAGCGTGTCGATATTGTCGAGGACATGGGCCAAATCCTCGGCCTTGCCGCATTTCCAAGTGGGGACGTTGGGCAAGATCGGCTCCTCGCCCAGATAGAAGCGGACCATGTCGGGCACGTATGTGTAGACCGCCTTGTCATCCGCAACGCCCGAGCCTGGGGCGTTCACCACCGTCAGGTTGCCCGCCTTCATGGCCGCGATGATCCCCGACACGCCCAGCAGACTGTCGGCGCGAAACACATCGGGGTCTAGGAACGCATCATCGATGCGCCGGTAGAGCACATCCACCCGCTCGGGCCCGCGGGTCGTGCGCATGTACAAAACATCCGCATCCACAAACAGATCCTGGCCCTCGACCAACTCGATCCCCATCAGGTCGGCCAAAAACGAATGCTCGTAATAGGCAGAGTTGAAATGCCCCGGTGTCATCAACGCCAAGGTGGGCTCGCCCGGGCAGTTGGGCGGTGCGACCTCCGCCATCGCCTCGGCCAGCATATCGCCGTACTGGCCGACGGGCCGGATCTGACCGCTGGCAAAAAGTGGCGGGAACATCCGCTCCATCACCTCGCGGTTTTGCAAAAGGTAGGACACGCCGGACGGTGTCCGGCAATTGTCCTCCAACACGTAGGTCTCGTCCGGGGAGACACGCACCAGATCCACACCGCAGATATGCGAAAAGACGCCCAAGGGCGGGGTGTACCCTTCCATCACCGGCTCGTAGGCCGAATTGCCGGTCACAAGCTCGGCGGGCACAATGCCTGCCTTCAGGATCTCGCGCGCGCCATAAACATCTGCCAAAAACGCATTCAACGCGCGGGTGCGCTGAATGCATCCCGCTTCGATCCGGCGCCATTCCTGCGCACCAAAAACCCGGGGGATCATGTCAAAGGGGATCAAGCGTTCGGGGTCTCCCCCCTCGCCGTAAACCGCGAACGTAATGCCAACCCGCCGAAACAGCGCCTCGGCCTCGGCCCGTTTGGCCAACAGTGCATCGACCCCCTCGCGCGCCACCCAATCGGCGATGATCTTATATTCAGGGCGAACGTCGTCGCCCAAATACATCTCGTTGAACATTTCCACCCGCTCTGTCGCTCGGTCTTGGCAAGCGTGTCTTAACTGTGCAATTCAAACTCGTAGACGGAAGGAGGCTTTGTGGTTTTCCTCAAATCCTTTGGAATTCCGATCATTTTTGCTCATTAAAGAGGCATTTGCCATGGCGATCCAGGTCGCGCTGACCCACCGGACCACCTACACCTATGACCGTCCGATTGCGCTCAGCCCCCATGTTATCCGTTTGCGACCCGCACCCCATGCACGGATGCCTATTCTCAGCTACTCTCTCAACGTCGAACCCGAGGAGAAGTTTCTCAATTGGCAACAGGACGCCTTTGCCAATTGGCAGGCCCGCGTGGTGTTCCCCGAGAAGGCCGACAAGCTGGATGTGACCGTGGACCTGGTCACCGATATGGTGGCCATCAATCCCTTTGACTTTTTCCTCGAAGACGATGCGCAAGAGGTGCCATTTGTCTATGACAAGGTGTTGCGCCGCGAGCTTGCGCCTTACCTGCGCAAACCACGTTTGACGCCGCGCTTTCGGGAGTTCGTGGAGGGGGCACCCGTTCAGACCGGCACCACGAATGATTGGCTGGTTGCCCTCAACCAGTATGTACAACAAAACATCGCCTACACCGTGCGGATGGAACCGGGCGTCCAGACACCCTCGCGGACCATCTCACTTGCTTTGGGGTCCTGTCGGGACAGTGGCTGGCTGTTGGTCGAGATGTTTCGCCAATTCGGCTACGCCGCGCGGTTTGTGTCGGGCTATCTGATCCAGCTGGCCCCGGATGTGAAATCGGTCGAAGGTCCCTCGGGCCCCGAGGCGGATTTCACCGATCTGCACGCTTGGTGCGAGGTTTATCTGCCTGGCGCGGGCTGGGTCGGGCTGGACCCCACATCAGGGCTGTTCGCAGGTGAGGGGCACATTCCGCTGGCCTGCACCCCACAGCCATCCTCCGCCGCGCCGATCACGGGCGCGCACGAGCGGGCAGAGGTGACATTCGGGTTCGAGATGAATGTCACCCGCATTGCCGAGCCTCCGCGCATCACCCGCCCCCTGGTTCCCCAACCGAACAGCGGTGGGAATACATG
>JBCBNR010000258.1:0-4670 GCA_039821665.1 Pseudomonadota bacterium | reverse complement strand
TCTACACCCGCGCGGTCCAACACAGCCGAGAGAACAGACGCCCCCAGATCATGGGCCGGGGTGTTGGCAAAGGCCCCGTTAAAGCTGCCGACGGCGGTTCGAGCAGCGGACGCGATCACGATATTGGTCATAAGGTTCTCCTAGACGTGACGATGGGCGGGCTTTTGAGGGACCGGCCCAGAGGGGATTTGTTGCAGTGCAACATAAGTATATAGTGTCTGAACGCGATTGGCCATTCGGTCGCACACTCAGCGGCGTTTGGACACCAAAAACTGTGCGATTGGATCCCAAACTTCGCCCGGGGCCCGGGCGCTGACAATGGCGCCCACATGGCCCAGATCAGGCGACAGAAGGGTAGCACTTGGGATCTGCTCGGCCAAAGGCTGCGCCAACGCGGGCGGGGCGATGTTGTCGCGCTGGCCTGCAAGCACAAGGCTTGGGACGGTGACGGAGCCTGCGTTCACCGGGCCGCCCAAGACATCGAAGCGCCCTTTTGCCAACCGGTCCTCCATCTGCAGATGGATCAAGACATCGCGCGCGACGGCCAAGGTTGTGTCGCGATTGGCGGCAAGCCAATCCTCCACCGCCACAAAGCGCTGCGCCTGGGCCGAGCCGAGGCGCATTTGCGCGAACGCGCGGAATTTTGGCAAGGCTTGCATCGGATCTATGGCCGCGAACAGGCTTTGATAGACCAACCCCGGGACGCAGCCAAAGCTGGCCGCGCAGGCGGTCAGCAACGCCTCTAAACGGTGCGCCCCAAGGCCGATGGCTGCGGCGCGCAGGCCCCCCCCGGGCAGGCTTGCGTCGCGCGGGAACGCCCAGGGTGCGGCAAGGCAGATCAGGGATGTGGCAGCGTCGGGTCTGCGCGACAAAAGGGCCGCGCTCATTGTGCCCCCAAGGCAGTACCCCAATAGGGCCGGTTTACGATCCACGTGCTCGGTCAGCGCGTCGAGCGCGGGCAGCAGGCGCTGTGCGATGTAGTCGGCCAGACCGAACGCCTCTGTCTGGGCGCAGGGCGCGCCCCAATCCAGCAACACCGGATTCAGACCCTGCCGGGCGAGCCCCCGGAGCATGGAAAGCTCCGACGTTAGATCCAGAATCTCGGCGCGATTGATCAGCGACGGCACCACAAGAACCGGCGGCGCGGTGCGTGCGCCATAGGCGTGCAAGCTGCTGTTGCCCCGGCGCCAAAGGGCCGTGGGGCGCGCAGGTTTGGGCGGGCGTGGGGCCGTGCGCCAGGCGTCCACCCCGTCTAGAAAGCCGTCCATTCTGGTCAGCGCTGCACGGGCCACATCATCGGCAAGGCCCGGGTCCAAAGCCGCATCGCTGAGTGCCGTGCGGTAGACATGGGCCACAACGCCAAGATGGGCGGGCAGGGGCGAGGGTCCGGTGGCGCGCGCCAGGGGCAGATCGGCCATCACGCGCTAAGGTTTGGCGGCAGGGGGACAGCGCAAGCTGTGTTGCATCTTCGCTTCAAAGGCATCCAACCAGACCAGAGCTTGGGGCCGTTGCGCCGGTTGCTCGGCCCGCGCATTGGGTTTGGCTTTGGGCTTGGTATCGGGGTCAGGTCTTGTCTGGTCCATGGGCGCGCCGGGTGCATCCGCGAAAGATTCGTATTGCAGCGCCAAAAATTCGCGCGCTACAGTAGCCTAAGGCCCATGCAGGAGGAAACGCAATGGCGCGAAAGTCGGCGGAGACGACAGATCCGGTCGTCATCAAGAAGTATGCAAACCGCCGTTTGTATAACACCGCCAAGTCTTCCTACGTGACGCTGGAAAACCTGGCGGAGATGGTGCGTGAGGATGAAGATTTCGTTGTGCGGGACGCAAAAACAGGCGAGGACATAACCCGCTCCGTGCTGACCCAAATCATTTTTGAGGAAGAGGCCAAGGGCTCGTCGATGTTACCGGCAAGCTTTCTGCGCCAGCTTATCCGTATGTATGGTGACACGATGCAAAGCTTTGTGCCCCCTTATCTTGATGCGTCGATGGACGCGTTTTCGCGCAACCAAGAGAGGTTGCGCGATCAGATGAGTTCGGCCTTCGGGACCAACCCGGCGATGGCGAATTTCGAGGCGATGACGCGCCGCAATATGGAAATGTTCGAAAACGCTATGAAAATGTTCACCCCCTTTGGCACCGTGCCAGAGCGCGGAGAGGAGCCCACCTCAAAGCCCACCGAGGCTGCGTCGCCGGGGGGGCGGGACGTGGAACTGGACGACCTCAAAGAACAGCTCAGGGACATGCAAACCAAGCTCAGCAAGCTGGCCCCGGACGAATAGGCGCAACCGGGCTGCATGTACTTTACCCAATCTGCCCTTACCCGATCTGCGCCGGTACCCGGTCTAGATCCGGCTCGGAGTAGAGATAGCCGGCCAAGCAATCCGCACCCAGATGGGTGGCCGCAAGCGCGTCTTGGGTGCGGTCAAGGCCTGGGGCAACGACGAGCATATCGAACTGCTTGGCCAAGCTGACCTTGGCTTGAAACAGCCGCTCAGGGTCCGGTTTGCCTGCCATGCGGTTGCACAAAATCGGGTCCATCCTAAGGATATCGCAGCTGCGCGGCCGGGGTTGAGACAGGGTTTTAAGGGCCGTGCCCGTGTCGCGCAGACATAGGGTGATCCCCTGCCGGTGCAGGTCTACCACCTCTGCCGCGCAGGCGTGATACTGCGTATCCGCCACCTCTAAAATCAGGCGGAAACGCGGGTCAGGGGCGGTGGCGACCAACCCCTCAAACGCCGCGCGCCAGGTGCGCGAGGTCAAATGAGCCCCGTCCACAAAAAGCGAAAGTCGCAAGCTTAGATCGTTGGCAAGCGCCTGCCAGGCCGCGCGCAGCGCCGCGCAAGCCAGCGCCTCGGACAGCGACTCGCTGGCGATCACACGGCGGATATGGGCGTTGGTGACCACTGCACCGCTGCGATCCTTAAAGAACGGCTCGGCCTCGTGATACGCGACCGGTAGGCCGCGTTGGGCCGAGACGACCGGCTCCAACGCGAGACCCACACGATCCTCGGCCAAAGCGAAGGCCAATTCCAACCGGATCATGGCGCGCCGGGCATGGCTGTCTTGCACATCGGCAAGCAAAGGCAAGGCGGCTTTGCCAAGGGATGTCCAAGGGGGTGAGGGTGGGGTGGGTGTGGACATCTGGGGCGCTCCCTATCGCGGCTGACCTGGCGACCATCTGCCCTACAGTCTAAACAGTCCGTAAATTTTCGCGATTTGTTCTAATTTTGTTCTGATTTGCGCAAGGTCTTGTGTCTGCCCGCATCCGACCCCCAAGACAGTGGCCTCGCCGCCCCCAAAAGGGTGGCGAAACTGATTCTAAGCTCAGTTCGAGACGGCCTGTGATCCGGCGATCAACGTCCTGAAAATCGCCTGCGCCTCGGCGCTGTTCCAATCGCCCGCACCGGTTAGGCGGCCGATTTCGCGCCCCTCCCGGTCGATGACAACCGACACCGGCAGGCCAATCACACCAAAGCTGGCCGCAGCCTGGTTGCGCGGGTCGAGATACGTGGTCAGTGACGTGATGCCCAGGTCCTCGTTGAACCGCTTGATGCCTTTGGGCGAGTTGCGCCCCGTGGCAATTGCCACCACTTCGAACTCGGCCCCGCCAAGCGCTTGGTTCAAGGCGTCGAGCTTAGGCTTTTCAATCTTACACGGCGCACACCAGGTGGCCCAGAAATTCACGATACGGATCTTGCCGGCACTTGCGTGCAAGTCCTGCTCGGCCCCATCCACGGTGAGGAATGTTACATCCACCGGCGCTTTCGGCTCCGCATGGATCACCAGTTTGCGCATCTCACCTGCGCGCAGGGCTGCGGCGGCCTCCAATGTCTGGGGCGTCAGACGCTCGCTTGCGATTGCGACGCTCACCAGCCCGGCGTATAGGGTCAGCGCAACAAGGGCGTGTTTGATCATTCAACCGGCCTTCCTTTGACATACGCGCCGAGGGTTCATGACCAACGACAACTCTTCCAACGCCATGTGGGGTGGGCGGTTCAGCGCCGGGCCCGATGCGATCATGGAGGCGATCAATGCCTCCATCGGCTTTGATCAAAGGCTTGCCCCGCAAGACATCGAAGGCTCTCGCGCCCATGCGGCCATGCTGGCCGCCACTGGCATCATCAGTGATAGCGATGCGGCGGCCATCCGGGAAGGCTTGCTCACGGTCTTGTCAGAGATCGAAGGGGGATCTTTCACGTTTTCCACTGCCCTCGAAGACATCCACATGAATGTGGAGGCGCGGCTGACCGAGCTGATCGGCGCGCCTGCGGGGCGCTTGCACACCGCACGGTCACGCAACGATCAGGTCGCCTTGGACTTTCGGATGTGGGTGCGTGCGCAATGCGACCAGGCCTGCACGGCTCTCGATGCTCTGATCGGGGCCTTTTTGGACCAGGCAGAGGCGGGGGCGGATTGGGTGATGCCTGGATTCACCCATCTTCAGACCGCCCAACCGGTCACCTGGGGCCATCATATGCTGGCCTATGTCGAGATGTTGGCGCGCGACCGTGCGCGCTTTGCCGATGCGCGGGCGCGGATGAACGAATGTCCCCTAGGGGCCGCGGCCCTGGCGGGCACCTCGTTTCCTATCGACCGGGACGCAACGGCGCAAGCGCCATGCGGTTCGCAGTGAGGTCGCGCACCATGCCTGTCATCGCGGCCAGGGAC
>JBCBNR010000257.1:0-4674 GCA_039821665.1 Pseudomonadota bacterium | reverse complement strand
AGATCGCCGAGATTGAGATTGAGATCCTGCGCCTGGACAGTTCGCTGCGCGAAGAGGCAATCACCACCTTGCGCGACCTTCAATACCGCGAGATCGAGCTGCGCGAGCGGCGCATCTCGACGTTGGAAACCCTTTCGCGCCTGGAGGTTCGGGCGCCCGTATCGGGTGTGGTCTATGGCAAGACTGTGCATGCCATCCGCTCGGTCGTGCGGCCTGCGGATCCGGTGATGTATATCGTCCCCCAGGACGAGAACCTCGTCATCTCCAGCCGCATCGAGACGATCCATATCGACCAGGTGCGCCTGGGCCAGGCGGCCACGTTGCGGTTTTCGGCCTTTGACCAACGCACCACGCCCGAGTTGAACGGAACGGTCACCAAAATCTCGGCCGATGTGCTGACCGATGAGGTGACAGGCCAGAACTACTACTCCGCCGAATTGCTGCCCGATGAGGGCGAGGTGGACCGTTTGGAAGGTGTCACGATCGTGCCCGGGATGCCGGTGGATGCCTTCATCAAAACCGGCGAGCGCACACCGCTCAATTACCTGCTGAAACCGCTCACGGATTACTTCAGCAAAGCCTTCCGCGAGACCTGATCCTGTTGGAGATGTTATATGACCACGCCCCTTGACCGGCTGACAGCCCTCGGCCTCAGCCTGCCGGATGCGCCCATGCCCGCCGCCAATTACGTGCCTTACGTGTTCACCGGCAATTTGTGTTTTGTGTCTGGCCAAATCTCTGCTGGGCCCCAGGGGTTGATTACCGGCAAATTGGGCGCGGATCTGGACGTGGACGATGGCTATGCGGCCGCGCGCGCCTGCGCCCTGGCCCTTATGGCGCAAGTGAACGCAGCCGCAGGTGATCTGAGCAAGGTCACGCGGGTGGTCAAGCTGACCGGCTTTGTCAACTCCACCCCCGATTTCACCGACCAGCCCAAGGTGATCAACGGCGCCTCGGACCTGCTGGCCGAGGTGTTCGGCGATGCGGGGCGCCATGCGCGTGCGGCCGTCAGCGCAGGCGCGCTGCCCCTGGGCGTCGCGGTGGAAATCGAGGCCGTGTTCGAGCTTGGCTGACAACCGCCCGCCCGCACCGCAAACACCTTTGCCGCCGGGCTTTCTGGGCCGCCCCTTTGCCCATCGCGGCCTGCACGACCCGCAAGGTGGCGCGGTGGAAAACAGTCTGCCCGCGATCGAGGCGGCCTGCGCGGCAGGCTATGGGATCGAGATCGATCTGCAGCTGAGCGCCGATGGTGTCGCCATGGTGTTCCACGACGATGATCTTGCGCGCCTGACCCATGAGGATGGACCGGTGCGCGCGCGCCCCGCGACCGGTTTGCAAGCCATGGCTTTGGAGGGGGGCGATGGTGCGACTATCCCAACCCTGGCCGAAGCGCTGGCGCTGGTGCGTGGCCGTGCGCCCTTGCTGATCGAATTGAAAGACCAGTCCGGGGATTTGACCGCAACCGATGGTCTGTTGGAAGACGCAACCCTGCGCGCGCTCGACGGCTATACAGGCTCTTTGGCCTTGATGTCGTTCAACCCCCATATGGTCGCCCATCTTGGCCGCCAGGCGCCCCAATACCCGCGCGGGCTGACCACCGATGCCTTCCAGCGCGCCCATTGGCCCCAGGTGCCGCCTGCGACTCGCACCCATTTGTCGGCCCTGGGGGACCTTGGGCGTGTGGGTGCCAGCTTTATCTCCCACAACCATCACAGCCTGGACACTCCCCCCGTGGCCGAGGCGCGTGCCAAGGGCCTAAATGTTCTGACCTGGACCATCCGCAGCGCAAAGGCCGAGGCGGTGGCGCGCAAATGGGCAGATGCCATCACGTTCGAGGGCTATCTGCCCTAAAGCGCGCCGTGCCGAGTTGATCCGCAGCCAGGCTGCGCCATGTCAAAGGGACAAGCACTGCAGAGGCCCCAATGGACGACAGCGCGCCCATCGAGATCACCGTTCTGGGACATCTTGGCGACATCGACGCGCAAGACTGGGATGCCTGTGCGGCCCCCGGCGAGGGCCCGGCGCAGGACCCGTTTACCACCCATCGGTTCCTCAGCGCGTTAGAGCGGAGCGGCTCGGTCGGTGCAGGCTCCGGCTGGCAACCCCGTCACCTGGTTGCACGTCTTGAGGGCGAGGTGATCGGGGTCATGCCGCTTTACGCCAAGGGCCACAGCCAGGGCGAATACATCTTCGATCACAACTGGGCCCACGCATACGAGCGGGCAGGCGGGCAATATTATCCCAAACTGCAAGGGGCGGTGCCGTTCACCCCCGCCACGGGGCGGCGGTTTTTGACCCGCCCTGGATGGGAGGATACGGCCCAAGCCGCCCTGGTCCAGGGCATGGTGCAACTGACCACGGAGAACCGGCTCTCCTCGGCCCATATCACCTTTTGCACGCAAGCGGAGTTTGAGGCGGGCGGCGCTATGGGCCTGTTGCAACGCACCGGCCAGCAGTTTCACTGGGTCAATGACGCCTATGACAGCTTTGATGGGTTTCTGGCCGCACTCAGCTCGCGCAAGCGCAAGAACATCCGCAAGGAACGCATCCAGGCCCAGGGCTTCGGGGGCGAGATCCTGGCGCTAACCGGCGATCAGATCGAACCGGAGCATTGGGATGCATTTTGGGTTTTCTACCAGGACACTGGCGCGCGCAAATGGGGCTCTCCCTATCTCACCCGCCGCTTTTTCGACGAAGCCCAGGCCCATTTGCGCGATGACTTGCTGTTGTGCCTGGCCCGGCGCGAGGGGCGGTATGTGGCAGGGGCCCTGAACTTCATTGGGGCCGAGACGCTTTATGGGCGCTATTGGGGTTGCTCAGAGCACCATGCCTGCCTGCATTTCGAGCTGTGCTACTATCAGGCCATCGACTATGCCATCGCCCAAGGCCTCAAACGGGTGGAGGCCGGTGCTCAGGGCGAACACAAGCTGGCGAGGGGCTATCTGCCGACACCGACCTACTCGCTCCACTTCATTGCCGAGGACAGTTTCCGGCAAGCGGTCGCGTCCTATTTGGAGGCAGAGCGCCAGGCGGTGGATGAAGAGATCGAAGTGCTGACGTCCTATGGACCGTTTCGCAAAACGCGAGGAGAAGAGTGATGGCCAACCCCTTGACAGATGCGCAGCGCGCAGTGGCCCTGGCAGAACTTACCCCAACCGGCTGGGCCTTGGATGAGGGCGGCAAGGCCATCACCAAGACCTTCAAATTTACGAATTTTCCGGCTGCTATCGCCTGGATGGTGCAGATGATGCCCACGTGTGAGACACTGAACCACCACCCGGAATGGAAGAATGTCTATAACCGGGTGGAGGTTTTGTTGACCACCCATGACCTGGACGCCTTGTCCGATCTGGATTTGGCCTTGGCCAAGGCGATGGATGCGGCGGTCCAATAGGACCGCCTGCCTATCTTAGAGTTGGGCGAGCAGCGTCTCGCCCGCCGCAATCTCACACTCGCCCGGGCTCGGCTCTTCGTTCAGCTGGGTGACCTTGCCCCCGTCGACCACCATCGAGTAGCGCTTGGAGCGGTCGAAAAGGCCTACGGGCGGGGCGGTGAACTCCATCCCCAAGGCCTTGGTGAAACTGGCATCCGCGTCCGCGAGCATCCGAATGCCCGCAGCGCTGGCGCCCGTGCTCTCGCCCCAGGCTTGCATGACGAACGGATCGTTGACCGAAATGCACAGAATGTCCGTGACACCCTTGGCGGCCAGCGCGTCCTTGGTGCGGATGAAGCTGGGCACATGGGCCGTGGTGCAGGTGCCCGTATAAGCGCCCGGCAGCCCGAAAATCACGGTTTTGCCCGTGGTAAATTGTGAGGTCGTCACCTCTGCCGGGCCATCCTCGCCCATCTCAATGAAGGTTCCGTCCGGCAGGCTGTCCCCGATTTGAATGGCCATGGTCTGTGTCTCTCCTGATGTTCTCTTGTGCTTGCTTTGGCCTGGCATATAGGGTCTGCGGCGCGCATGCCCATAGGGCGTGCGCGAATAAAGCAAAAGGGATGGGACATGGCGGGCATTGTGGTGATCGGCGCGGGCCAGGCCGGTGCGGTTGTGGTCGAGAAGCTGCGCGCAGGCGGCTATGACGGGGCGCTGACCCTGGTGGGGGACGAGCCGCATCTGCCCTATCAGCGCCCGCCTCTGTCGAAGAAATATCTGCTGGGCGAGATGGAGCGAGAGCGATTGTTTCTGCGCCCCGCCAGTTTTTATGATGACGCCCAAGTGACCTTGCGGCTGGGTGCGCGGGCAACGGCGTTGAACCTGGGGGCAGCCGCCGTGCACCTGCAGGGGGGCGAGGTGCTGGACTATGACAGGCTGGTGCTGGCCACCGGTGCCGCGCCTCGGCGCTTGCCCCCGGCCATCGGTGGCGATCTGGACGGGGTCTTTGTCATCCGAACCCTGGCCGATATCGACGCCCTGCGCCCCCATGTGGCCGAGGGTCGTCGCGCCTTGGTCGTGGGCGGTGGCTATATCGGGTTGGAAGCCGCAGCGGTGGTTGCCGGCTTGGGGGTGCACGTCACATTGGTAGAGCAGGCGGAGCGGTTGTTGCAAAGGGTCGCTGCACGCGAGACGGCGGATTACTTTCGCGCGCTCCACCAGGGGCATGGGGTGGACATTCGCGAGGGCACAGGACTGGTGCGCCTGACCGGCGAGGGCGCTGTAAGCGGGGCGGAGTTGAG
>JBCBNR010000256.1:0-4690 GCA_039821665.1 Pseudomonadota bacterium | reverse complement strand
GCAAGCATCGCATAGGATGGCGTCCCGCCGGTAGACGACGCATAGAGCGCCCATAACAGCGCGATCAGCACCGGGCCTGATGGGCCTTGTCGAGGCTGCAGCCGAACAGGTCCATGCGCCGGTCCCGGATCATGTACTTGTGGGCCTGAAGCCCGAGATCTGGATCACCTCGCAACGCACCCGCCCGAACTACAGCGAAGGCGGGCTCAAAGGGCGCACGCTCTACGTCTCGCTGCCGTTGATGCGGGTGATGAGCACCGAAGAACTGATCGCTGCCATTGCCCATGAGATGGCCCATTTCCGCCATGACGAGGTGGAATTCACCGAAGGCTTCAGCCCCATCTTCCGGCGCGTCAGCGGCGTGTTTCGAGCGATGAACAAAGAAGAGCATCCGCTGGTCCAAATCGCCATGGTCCCCGCGCGCGCCGCGATCCGGTTGCTGGTGGCGATCTTCGGCCTGAATGTGGGCAATGTGGCCCTGGCGCGAGAGCGGCGTGCTGACCGGCTGGCCCAAGAGGTGGCGGGTGCGCGGATCTACGCCCAGGCGCTGGCCAAGCAAACCGCCTGGACCTCGCTGTGGGAAGATCTGTCCCAAGATCAGGCGGCCCGGGCCCGGGGCGGGCTGGCCCCTGCCATCGACCTGTCGGTGATCTTTGCCGAGGCGGCCTATGTGTATTCCGGTGGCGCTTTCGCGCCCAGATTGCGCGAGATGATCACAACGCAGCGCACGCCGCATCTGTTCGATCCGCATCCCCCCACAGGCAAGCGGTTGCGCGCCATCCCGTCGGCCGAGCGGCCCGAGATTTCCGCGGCCCTGTTGGAACCCGCTTTCGACAACGCCGCCGCCGATTTGCTGCAGGATGCCGAGAGCCTGGGCCGAGATCTCACCCGGCTGTTCAACGACGCCGCGCGGGGCGACATCGAAGTGGCCCCCGGGGCGCACAAGGAATACATGCGCACCCAGCAACGTGCGCTGATATCGCTGATAGCGGACATTGTGTGTTGCGGCGCCGACGAGATTGACCGGGCGCAATTCGCGCTCGACCTGTTGACCGAGCGGGTGGACGGCTTTGACCGATTTGATCTGTTCGGTCTGCTGTCGGGACGCCTGGCCTCGCCGCCATTCGAGGATGCATTAGAGACCCTGCGCCAACAATTGCCCGCGCAGGCCGCCCAAGAGGTGGCGGTGATGGCCGATGCCGTCTCGCGGCGCGGGGCCACGCGCCAGCCCGATCAGCAGGCAGAGTATCTGGCCTTGATCGAACAGGATTTGTTGCCTTTGGGAGATGTTTCCGCAGCAGAAACAATTCGTCAGGAAATAGCATAATTGTTCTGGTGATGGGCAGGGCTATATCAGGCCCAACACATCATCAAAAGGAGGCATGTTATGTCGTTCCGACCCATTCTTTCCCAGTCCCACGCGCAGCCGACACTGGAGGGCGCAGGCGTACATTTGCACCGCGCTTTCGGGTTTGGTGACCCGGGCCAGTTTGACCCGTTCTTGCTGCTCGACGATTTTCGCAATGATGATCCTGCGGCCTATGAAAAGGGCTTCCCGTGGCACCCGCACCGGGGGATCGAGACGATCACCTATGTGCTTGAGGGCGAGGTGGAGCATGGGGACAGCCTGGGCAATCGCGGGTTGTTGGGCCCGGGCTCCGTGCAATGGATGACCGCAGGCTCGGGCATCATGCACCAAGAGCTGCCGCGCGGGAACACCGCAGGCCAAATGCATGGGTTTCAGTTGTGGGCCAATCTGCCGTCGTCCCTGAAGATGACAGCGCCCCGCTATCAGGACATCCAAGGCAGCGACATCCCTGAGGTGATCGACGACGACGGCACGCGGGTAAAGGTCATCATCGGGTCGTTTTGGGGGCAGACCGGCCCTGTGGATGGGATCGCGGCCGAGCCGATGTATCTGGACGTGTCGGTGCCGCCAGGGGTTACCAAATCCCTGCCCGTGGACACCCGCGCTCAGGCTTTTGCCTATGTCTTTGCGGGCGAAGGGCGATTCCGCGATGCCTCTCAGCCCTTTGGGGTGCGGGTGGAAAAAGAGGTTGCGGGCCAAGAGGTAAACATCCGCGATCTGTCCGGCAACCGCACGCTGGTGCGCTTTGGCAATGGCGACGAGGTGACGGTCACAGCGGGTGACCAGGGCGTGCGTTTCCTGCTCGTCTCGGGTCGCCCCTTGCAAGAACCAGTGGCCTGGCACGGCCCGATTGTGATGAACACGCAAGAGGAGTTGATGCAGGCCATGAAAGACCTGCGCAACGGCACGTTCATCCAAGCGGCGCACTAGGTCCCTGCAGTCGCTACCTTTGCGGGCGCGGGCCTGCCACGCATGCTGGCGCTGACAGGGCAGGTGCTGACGCGCCCTCGTCCTCCGGGTCTGCGCGCGGGCGCGGCATTGGTCAGTTTGGCCGGGGCCGCGCCCGGCTTTGCGACCGCCGAGGACTGCGAGCAGGGGCGACGTGCAGCGTTCGATCTCGGTCGGGCGTCCCGCCCCCGGTGCTGCCAGGTGGTTTGGGCCACCACGGCTTGGGCCCGAGCGTTGACCCAGGCTGTGGCACAGCAGTCCAACCGCCAGGCCGGACCCCCATGCCTTGCCCGTGCCGCGCACGCGCCCGTGTAGCTGCGCGCTCCCATAGACCCATCGCTCGCACGCGCGCCCGCGCGTGCGCCGGGCCCAACGGGAGGGGGCCTTGCCAAAGGTCCCCGACGGGCGGGAGGGCTAGGTGTCCGTCAACGCCTCTGGGTGATCTTCCAAAAACGCGGCCATGTCCTCTGATCCTGTCTCGTCCAGGTAACTGCGCGGACAGGTGGCCCCGGCCGCCACAAGCATTGCCGCACAGGCCACGTGTTGGCGCCCTTTGGAGGGGCAATGCTCCGCCCCATGCACACAGGTGCCCAGCGCGTTGCCGCCATAATCATTCTCATGGGCAAAATCCGGCGACAGCCCGACAAGGTAGGCCGTGTTCTCCGCCAGGCCCTCCCACACGGCCAGGTGCAGCGGTGGCATGCCTTGCTCCTCCGGTCTGTTGGGATCCAACCCGGCGGCCACCAACGCCTCTAAATGGGCCGCGCGTCCGGGCTGGGTGGCCAAACGGCAGAGCAACAGGGCCACCTCGTCCATCTTCTCGTTGCCCGTTTGCTCGGCAACTGTGATCCGCCGTGGGGGTATCTGCCCGCGCGCGCAGGTGGCCAAAACCTCCTCGACCTCAGACAGGGGCGTTGCATGCCCTGCCGCTTTCAACGCGTCTGCAAACGCGTCATTGCCGTAGATCCGGGCAAGCGCATAGGGCGTGTGTCCCTCCCACACCCGTGTGGCCTGCGCACCTGCTGCCAGCAAACGCTGGGCATGAGCCGCCCCGCGCCCCCGCCGGGCGGCCTGGTGCAAGGCGGGCGTGCGCGCCACATATTCACCGCTTGGGTGGCTCAGATAGGTCTCGTCCGGGTCCGCGCCCAAGCCAAGCAACACATCCAACCCTTCAAGATCGTCAAAATCGAGGATGCGTGACAGGGCGTTCGTCCCACCCGTCTTGACCCCATAGCGGCCCAGCAGGCGCAGCCCGGCCGCATGACCCAGCTCGCACGCGTGGTACAGACTTTCGTTGTCATTGGGGTCCGCACTCTTGTCCAACAACCACTCCGCCAACGGCAAATTGCCCGCATGGCCCAACGCGCCATAAAGCGCCGAGAGGTGATGCTCAGCGCCCGGTGCGTGGGGAACGCCATCGTTCACATCCGCGCCATAGCGCAACAACAGCTTGGCCATCTCCATCATATCTCCGCGTGTGTCGGGTGCATGCTTGAAGAACTGCGAAAAGGTCAGATGCAGAATCGGGCGACGGGGGCCGATGGGCTGGTGCACCAGCTCTGGCGCGGTCGAGAGGCGCCGCGCCACCTCGTCCACCTGATAGGTCGCGATCAGCAATCCCAGCGTGTCCGAGGCGAGATCGGGCTCTGCCCCCAACAGGGTATCGATGCGCCAGCCCTGACCCAGGAACAGCGCGCGTTTCAGGGCCTCTGCTCGGTCAGCCCGGGTGAGGCCTTGCATCTGGGCCGAGAAGACAAGCTTTGGCCAACTGGCAAAGCCTGCCTCGCGCGCCAGGGTCAGCAAGGCCGCGCTGTGGGTGGGGGTGATGTCGTGCCGCCCTGTGGCCTGGGCCATTCTGGCCAGGGCGTCCGCCTCTCCGGCCTGGGCGTTGCGTTTGAGGGTTTTGCCCTGCTTGCGCAGAGCCTTCAGATCAAGGGTCATGGTCCTTCTCCCGCCATGGGCCCGGATATCCGCAAGGTCTGGGCGCTTTGGGAAAAAGGCCTGTGTTTGGAAAAGATGGGGGCTGCCAGCAAGGGCTTTCCGCGGATCGGGGGGCGCGCCGCGCGCCCACCCCAAGATTCTAAACCAAAGGGCGCAGAGCGCGCCAGCCTATTTTGCGGCTTTTTCGATGGATCGACCGGCCTCGGAGATGTCCTGGCCGACCCCTTGAACGGTGTTGCAGGCCGCCAGCAGCGTGATGGCGAGGGTCAGGGCGATATAGCGCATGGGTGGCTCCTTTGCGTCTCGATGCAGCTTTGGGTGTAGTATAGAGCAGCGCGCCCCGGCGTCACCCTTGGGCAAAGCCTTGGGCGTTTTGACCATGGGGCTTGGGCTGCATCTCCAGATGCAGCCGTGTGCCGCGATAGGGATGGG
>JBCBNR010000255.1:0-4704 GCA_039821665.1 Pseudomonadota bacterium | reverse complement strand
GTCTATTGGTCCATCGGCAAATCGGGCCCTGCGTTTTACTACAATATCACCGGTGGTGACCATGGCTTGGGCAAAGCCCGGCTCTTGCGAACGACCACCGGTGATATTGTAGTAAAACGCAGGGCCCGATTTGCCGATGGACCAATAGACAGTTTTGACGCCGTCTTCCTCGCGCAGCAGCGCGTCCATCTGCAAGGCGACCTCTTTGGTTTTGGCCAGCGAAGTGCCGGGCGGCATGTCCACTTCCAGGTAGAATTGGTCGCGATCCACACCGGGGAAGAACTGGGCGGTCAGCGTGGGAAAGCTGGCGAAGCCGAGCACCGGCAGGATCAGCGACAGGGCAATGGCGCGCAGCGGGTTGTGGACCGCAAGGCGGATCGATTGGGCAAACGCGCGCGCCATCAAGCCAGGGCGGCGGTGTGCGTCCGGGGTTTGCCCTTTTAAGGTCCAGGCCGCAAGCGCGGGAGTGATGGTCAGCGCTATCGCAAAGGACCAGATCAGCATCAGCACAACTGCGATGGCGATCGAGCCCACAAAATCGCCCGCTGGGCCGGGCAGAAGGATCATCGGCGTAAAGGCCAGCGCCGTGGTCACGGTAGAGGCCAGCAAAGGCGCCGCCAGCCTGCGCACCGCATCCCCGGCCGCATCCTCTCGCGGCAGGCCAGCGGCCAGGCGCTTACGCACCTCGTCACACATCACAATAGCCGCATCTACCAATAGGCCAAGCGCCACGATCAGACCGGTCACCGACATCTGGTGCAAGGGCAGCCCGATCATGTTCATCGTGGCCAAGGTCGCCAGAGAGACGATGGGCAAGACCAGCGAGACGATGAGGGCCGCGCGCACACCCAAAGTGACGAAGAGAACCGCAACCACAAGGCCCACACCGATGGCCATGTTGACCAGCACATCGCGCAGGCGCGTGATCGTATAGCCAGACTGATCAAACAGCAGCGTCTGACTGATCCCATAGGGCACGTCGTCAGCGGTCGCGGCCAGTTCGTCGCGCACGAAGCCCATCCAACGGTCGATCTGGACGTTGTCTTGGGCAAGCACGCCGATCAGCACCGCCTCTTGCCCGTTGGCAAACGCCGCCTCCACCGCAGGGTCGCGGGGGCCACGGGTCAGCGTTGCGATGTCACCCACGGTCACGGTGGCGCCTTGGGCGTTTTCGCGCAAGACGACCTGACGGATGCGGGCGAGATCCTCGATCTCGCCAGAGACGGTGATGGTCAGATCGGCCGCCCCTTGCAGGCGACCGGACTGCACCTTGCCATCCGCCGCTGCAATCCGGCGCGAAATGTCTTGGGCGGTCAGGCCCAGGGCCGCGGCTTGGTTCGGGTCGATGGTGACGAGAACCTCTTCCTCAGGCTCGCCGAAGCGGTCCACAGCGCGGGTGGACGGAATGGCCCGAAGCGTATCCGCGAGGCTTTGGGCATACCGGTCCAGTAGGCTGATCGGCACGCCCTCATGCTCGGCGGCAATGGCGATCACTGCCGAGTAGGCAGAGATGCCTTCGCTGTTCACCTCGGGCGCAAGCGCACCTGCGGGAAACGTGGCGCGGGCATCTTCGACCGCATCGCGCACTTCGGTCCAGACCTGCTCGATCTTGGCGTCTTGTAGGGTTTCGATCAGTTCGATGGAGACTACCGAGACGCCGCTGCGCGACACGGATGTGACCTCTGCCACCTCGGCAATTTCGCGCAACTCCTCCTCGATTTCCGCAGTCACCAGCGCCTCGACCCGGGCTGGATCGGCGCCCGGGAACTGGGTGGTGACCGTGGCAAAAAGGTTGGTGATGGTCGGGTCTTCCTGGCGACCAAGCGACAGAAAGGACGACAGGCCAGCGGAGACCAGGACCAAGATGATCAGGGCAACCAGACGTGGGTGGCGGAAGGTGAGCGTTTCCATCGATCGGGTCCCCTAGCGTGCGGTGCTGACGGCCACTTTTTGGCCTGGGGTCACCCGTTGCGGCCCCTCCAAGATCATCCGGGTGCCCGGCGGAAAGCTGCCCTGCACATAAACCCGGTCGCTTTGGCTGTGGATCACCTCTACCGAGGCATTGCGCACCACATCGTCCGCATCGACCACAAGCAACGTCCATTGCCCCCGCGCCCCTTCTTTGAGGCTGCGCAAGGGCAGCCATACGCCCTGTTGGGCCACCGACATCTCGATATTCAAGGTGGCGGTTTGGCCAAAGACCAGTGGGCGCGCGGAGGTGACATCAAAGAGCGCTGTGCGCGTGCGGGTCACCGGATCGATATCCGGGCGCAGGCTGGCAAGGGTCGCCGGATAGGCCACGTCATCCACCGTGACGGTGACCTGGGCAAGGTCGGTCGCATCAATTGTCAGGGGCACGCCCACGCGGATCTGGGGCACGCCCGCCTCCACCAGTTCGACCACCATTTGGCCCGGGCTTAGCGCCTCGCCCCCATCCACCGCGCGCCGTGTGATCTGACCCTCGAAAGGTGCGGTAAGCGTGGATTTCTCCAATTGGATGGCGATGCTGCGCAGGTTTGCGTCAATCTCGGCAATGCGAGAGGTCAGCTCGTTGCGGGTGGCAAGGGCTTGATCCAACCGCTCTTGGCTGGCGAAACCACGGGCGCTGAGCGCCTCGCTGCGCTCCAACGTTTGCAGGGCGAACTCCAATTGCGCGGAGATCGCATCGCGCGAGGCCTCAAGGCGCGTTTGATCGGACAACAGCAGCTCTGTGTCTTGGGTGGCGATCACTTGGCCCTGGGTGACAAGGTCGCCTTCATCCACAGCGATCCGGTCCAACCGGCCTGCAAGCTCGAACGCAATGGCGGCTGTTTTGCGCGGCTCTACCTGGCCGACAAAGGCGCGGGTGATGCCGAACCCCTCCTCTGCCTGCAACACCGCCACGTCTACTGGGGTGGGAGGGGCCGCTTCCGGGATGGGGGTGTTTGCCGCCCGGGCGGACAGGGTTTGCGCACCAAATTGCACCGCAACCACCGCCAGGCCCAAGACCCCCGCCGTGACTGTCACAGTTGCTATCATGCGCACCCCGCGGCGCAGAAGCGAAGGTTGAGAGCGTGGCGCGGACATCTGACGACCTCTTTCAAAGTTAGTTGTGCTTACATATGTTAGGGTCTCTAACTTTGACAAGGGCAAGCAAGCCTGCCATGACAGAATTTATGAACGACACGTCGGTTGAACGAAAGAAAACGGGCTATCACCACGGTGACCTTCGGGCGGCACTGGTGGCCGCAACCCGTTCGCTGATCGAGGAAAATGGCGTGGACCACTTCTCGGTTGCGGACGCGTGTAGGCGTGCGGGTGTGTCTACGGCCGCACCCTATAAACACTTCAAAAACAAAGAAGAAATGGTCCATGCTGTGGTTCTGGACTGCATGGAACGGCACCGCCAGGAAATGCTGGATGACTTGGCCCCGCATCCGCGCGGCTCGCTTGTGCGGATCAAAGCCCTGGGCCAGAACTATATCCGGTTCGCCCTGCGCGAGCCTGGCCTCTTTCGGCTGAGATTTGCGCATTTTGACGGCGAGCCCCTGGAAGGGATCGAGGAATGCGGCTCTGAGACCTACAGCATCGTCCAACAAGAGGTGGCCTTTGTGTTGGGCGAGGCGGGCATCACCGACAAGGTCAAAGAGCGCGCTTTTATGCTGTGGAGCTTTGTCCACGGCCTGTCGTTTCTGATGATGAACCCCGATTTGATGGAGACGGGCGGAAACCTGGATGTGGATGCGCTGCTCAGCGATATCGGACGGCGGGTGCTGTTGGACTAACCCTCAGCCCGCCTTTCGGGTGTCTGGGCGCGCAAATTCCGGAAGCCACTCCCCATGGGCTGCGAGCAGGTCCGTGGTCATCGCCCAGATCTGATCGAGATCCAGCTCGGCGCCCGTATGGGGGTCGAGCATCGCCGCGTGGTACACATGTTCCACCTTTTCCTCCATCAGGGCGGCCACTGTCAGTTCCTGGACATTGATGTTGGTGCGCATCAGCGCTGTCAGTTGCGGCGGGATGTTGTCGACCACACTAGGTTGCAGGCCGTTTGCGTCCACCAAGGTGGGCACTTCGATGGCGCAGCCATTGGGCAATTGGGGAATGTTCCCCCGATTGGGGAAGTTGCCGTAAATAACCGAAGGCTCGCCTGTTATCATCGAGGCGATGATGTCGGACGCATACTCGCCCGAGGGGGTGACGTTGATGGTCTGTGCTGCGCGGTAGGCTTGGGCCTCAGTCTCCCACGCCGCGACCTGTTCGACACAGCGCCGGGGATATTCGTCGAGCGGGATGCCAAACCGCTCCACCAGATCGGGGCGCCCAGACTTTAGGAACCAGGGCACATATTCCGCAAAATGTTCCGAGCTTTCGGTCACAAAATAGCCCAGCCGCGTCATCATCTCGTAGCGCACCGTGTTGGGGCAACGGGCGAGATAGCGGTTTTCCTTTGGGATCTGCCCTTGGGCATAGCCCTTGCGCAGGTCGGGATAAAGGTCCCTGCCCTGGTGTTCCAGGCGCAAGAAAAACGCCATGTGGTTGATGCCTGCGACTTTGAAATCGATCTCGTCCTTGGGCAGATCCAGATCATACGCCAGATCATCCACGGTGTGCTGGACGGAATGGCACAGCCCCACCTGCTTGATCTCGGGGTATTTCGCGCCAATGGCCCAGGTGTTTATGGCCATGGGGTTCACGTATTGCAGCATCACCGCATCCGGGCAG
>JBCBNR010000254.1:0-4713 GCA_039821665.1 Pseudomonadota bacterium | reverse complement strand
AAGGACAAGCTGGGCAGCGAAGGCGGACACAACGATGCGGCGCATCGCGCAGAGATGGCCCGGCTGGAAAAGCTGATGTGCAACGACTTGGGCAGCATCCTCCATTTTCTAAGCAAGATGCTACAGTACGAGCTAGAGGATCACTACAGCCGCTACCGGTATATCTGCGGGCAGCTTTAGGGGCTCAGATGTGTGGCCACCCGGGCAAAAACATCGTTGAACATCTGGGGCGTCAGGCGATTGGTGTTCGTGTTGTAGCGCGAGCAATGGTAGCTGTCGAAGACCCGCACGTTGCCAACCTGATGCTCGGCCCCATGGCCGAAGGGGGCATCTTTCAGCCGGACCCCAAGCGCGCGCAGCAAACTGTCATGGGAAATCCGGCCCAAGCATACGATGGCCCGTAGGTTTGGCAGAGCGGCGATGCGGGCGGTCAGGAAGGCGCGGCAGGTGTTGATCTCGGCCCCGATGGGTTTGTTTTGCGGCGGCACGCAGCGCACGGCGTTGGTCACCATGGTCCGGTGCAGTTCCAGCCCGTCCTTGGGATCGGCCGCAAATTTGTCGTTGGCAAACCCATGCGCCGCAAGGGTCTGGTACAACAGACCCCCCGCAAAATCGCCGGTAAACGGACGGCCCGTGCGGTTGGCGCCGGTCACGCCAGGTGCGAGACCCACCACCAACAGCTCTGCCCCATCGGAGCCGAAGGACGGCACAGCGCCGTTGAACCAGGTCGGCTCTCTCGCAGCGACGTCCTGCCGATAGTCCACGAGACGCGGGCAGAGGGCGCAGTCTTTCGGGGCCTCCGCGGGGGCAACTGCCATGGGCCCGCGAT
Source organism: Pseudomonadota bacterium (assembly GCA_039821665.1). Classification (GTDB taxonomy): domain Bacteria; phylum Pseudomonadota; class Alphaproteobacteria; order Rhodobacterales; family Rhodobacteraceae; genus CANLSM01. The sequence goes on along the minus strand of JBCBNR010000254.1, from coordinate 3,884 downwards.
CACTCGCCAGCGGCGGCCACAGCTTCTTCGCGGGGGGGGCGACCGATCACTTCGCGCAACTCTTCAAGCTCGATGAAGTTGTCACACTGGCGGCGCAGCTCGTCCGCGATCATCGGCGGTTGCGAGCGGATGGTCGAGACGACCGAGACCCGCACGCCTTGGCGTTGCAGGCTTTCCACCAGCGGCCGGAAATCGCCATCGCCCGAGAACAGAACGATGTGATCGACCCGGTTTGCGATCTCCATCGCATCCACGGCCAATTCGATGTCCATATTGCCTTTGACCTTACGGCGGCCCTGGCTGTCGGTGAATTCTTTCGCGGGCTTGGTGACCATGGTAAACCCGTTGTAATTCAGCCAATCCACCAAGGGACGGATGGGCGAGTATTCTTCGCTCTCCAACAGGGCGGTGTAGTAAAACGCGCGCAGAAGTTTGCCGCGGCGCATAAATTCGCTGCGGAGCAATTTGTAATCGATGTCAAAGCCCAAGGCTTTCGCAGCGGCATAGAGGTTGGAACCATCTATGAAGAGTGCAAGGCGCTCATCACGGTAAAACATGTAGGGGTCCTTTTGTTGAAACTCGACAACTCGTAACGCTTATGGAATTTGCGTAATTGCAAACCGACAGCGGCTTAGACCGTTCTTAAGGGCATGGAAAGACCTGCGTATGGTAAAACTTCACCCCGCGGTGATCGCCCTTGGGTCAAATATAGGGGGCAGTTCCCTTATTTTACAGGGCCGACTGGTGCGTGGCCTGCGACATCTGCCCACCTTTGGTATAAGGCTGGTATCCTTAAGTGAACCCTACCAGACGCCAGCCTTTCCACCCGGGGCGGGCGGTGTATTCGTGAATGCCGCTGCTTTGGTTGCATTTTCCGGCCCGGTGGGGGGGCTGTTGGCGGCCCTGCACCGGATCGAGGCGGGCCAAGGTCGGGTGCGCCGGACCCGTTGGTCGGCGCGAACACTTGACTTAGATGTGATCGACGCAGGCGGCGTGATCTTGCCGAACCGTCAGGTTTTGCGCAGCTGGATGGAGCTGCCTTTGGACGCGCAAAGGACCCGGGTGCCCGACCGCTTGCTTTTGCCCCATCCCCGGGCCCATGAACGCAGCTTTGTGATCCGCCCGCTTTTGGACGTGGCCCCCGGTTGGCAACACCCGGTTTTGGGCCGCTCGGGCCGCGCGCTGTTGCGGGACTGCCCTGCCGCGGATCGCAACAGCGTGTTGCGCCTTGCCCCGGTCCAAGGCTGGCGCGCTTTGCAGGCGCAAGCCAAGGAACAGCGCGCGCGCAGCAAAGACTTGCAGTTTGTCCACAGGCTCGTTAGATAAAGCCTTCTTTTCAAAACTGCGGAGCGAGATATGGCGCGTGTCACCGTCGAGGATTGCGTTGACAAGGTCCCCAACCGGTTTGAGTTGGTGATGTTGGCGGCCCACAGGGCGCGTGAGCTTAGCTCTGGCGCAGAGTTGACCATCGATCGGGACAACGACAAAAACCCTGTCGTTGCCCTGCGTGAGATCGCGGACGAGACCTTGACCGCCGAGCAACTGCGCGAGGCCGCTGTCGAAAGCCATCAGCGTCAGATCGAGGTGGACGAGCCCGAAGAGGACGCAATGGCGCTGTTGATGGGGCACGACACACCCAAGCCGCCCGAAGACGACATGTCCGAAGAAAAACTGCTGCGCGCCCTGATGGAGGCGCAAGGCGAAAGCTGACGGGCCATGGCGGACGGGGCTGGGCGCGATCAAGACCAAGCGACCAAACCGGCCGCCGACCCGTTCGACGGGCTAACGGCGCGCGACCTTATCGCGGCCGTCAGCGCCTATAATCCCCACACGGATTCTGATCTGCTGGCGCGCGCCTATGCCTTTGGCCGGGCCGCCCATGAAGGTCAGTTTCGCACCTCCGGCGAGCCCTATTTCACCCATCCCATCGAGGTGGCCGGCATTTTGGCCGAACAGCAATTGGACGATGCCTCCATCGTCACGGCGTTGCTGCATGACACCATCGAAGATACGGAGTTTGGCTATTCCCAGGTAGCGACCGAGTTCGGCTCGGAGATCGCGCATCTGGTGGATGGCGTCACCAAGCTGACCAATCTGCAATTGTCCTCGGTCGAAACCAAGCAGGCGGAGAATTTTCGCAAGCTTCTGATCGCCATGTCCAAGGACCTGCGGGTGATCTTGGTCAAGCTTGCGGACCGGCTGCACAATATGCGGACGATCCGGTTCCTGGCACCCGAAAAGCAGATGCGCAAGGCGCGCGAGACCATGGACATCTATGCGCCGCTTGCAGGGCGCATGGGCATGCAATCGATCCGCGAAGAGCTTGAGGATCTGTCTTTCAAGGTTCTCAATCCCGAGGCCAGGTCGTCGATCATGCGGCGCTTTATCTCGCTTCGCTCGGAAACCGGCGATTTGATCCCTCAGATCACCAATGACATTCGCGAGGCTTTGGCGCGCGTCGGCGTCCAGGCAGAGGTGCAGGGGCGCGAGAAACGCCCCCATTCGATCTGGCGCAAGATGCAGGAAAAGTCCGAACCCTTCGGTCGGCTGTCGGACATATACGGGTTTCGCATCATCACCGAGACAGAGAACGAGGTCTACATCGCCCTGGGTGCTGTGCATCAACGCTGGGCGGCGGTGCCAGGTCGTTTCAAGGATTATATCAGTCAGCCCAAATCCAACGGCTACCGCTCGATCCACACCACGTTGTCGGGGCGCGACGCCAAGCGCGTGGAGATCCAGATCCGCACCCGCGAAATGCACCAGGTGGCCGAAAGCGGCGTGGCTGCGCACTGGTCCTATCGCGACGGTCAGCGGTTCGAGAACCCTTTTGTGGTGGATCCCCTGCGCTGGTTGCAGCAACTGACCGAGCGGTTCGAGGCGGCCGAGAACCCCAACGATTTTCTTGAGCATGTGAAGCTTGAGATGTTCACCGACCAGGTGTTCTGCTTCACGCCCAAGGGCGAGGTGGTCAAGCTGCCACGCGGGGCGACGCCCATCGATTTTGCCTATGCCATTCACACCCGCATTGGGCATTCTTGCGTGGGCGCCAAGGTCGATGGCCAGCGCGTGCCGCTTTGGACACGCCTGCGCAATGGCCAATCGGTGGTCATCATTCGCGCCGAAGGCCAGCGGCCTCAACCCTCGTGGGAGGAGATGGTGGTCACGGGGCGGGCAAAGTCAGCCATCCGCCGGTCGCTGCGCGAAGATCACCGCTCGGGCCATATCCGCCTGGGTCGCGAGCTTGCGCGCGTGGCGTTGGAGCGGGTGGGCAAGAAATCCACCGACAAGGCGCTGAGCACGGCGGCCAAGCAATTGTCGCTCGACAGCGCGGATGAGTTGCTGGCCCAATTGGGGGCAACGCAACTGACCGGATCGGATCTGGTGGAGACGCTCTATCCCGAGCTTGTGAAAGCGGCGCCCAAGGAAGAGGCGGCCGAGGATGTGCCTGCCATCATTGGTCTGGATGCGGCGCAAACCGCGCAGCCCGCACCCTGTTGCCAACCGATCCCGGGCGAGCGGATCATCGGCATTGCCGTGCGCGGCGAGGGGGTGGAGATCCACGCCATCGACTGCCCCGCGCTGGTGTCGTTCGAGGACCAGGCCGAGGACTGGATCGACCTGCGCTGGAGCGAGGGAAATCATCGCGCCAACCATCTGTCGGTGGTCGAGGTGGCGATGGCCAACGATTCTGGCGTGTTGGGGCGCATTTGCAGCCTTGTGGGCGAGCAAAACGCCAACATCACCGACATCGTCTTTACCGAGCGCAGGCCAGATTTCTACCGCGTCGTGCTGGATGTGGAGGTACGCGACATGGAACACCTGCACAACGTGCTGACGGCGATCGAGGCGGACTCGGACGTGGCCGAAGTTACTCGCTTTCG
>JBCBNR010000253.1:0-4765 GCA_039821665.1 Pseudomonadota bacterium | reverse complement strand
GTGCCCCTTTGGCCCGCGAACTGGGCACAGACGCTGAACCTGAAAAGCCCGCAGCGGCAGGCAAGCTGGCCGGTGTTGCGGCCTTGGGGGCCGCGGCCCTGGGTGCGCTGAAGGGCGGCAAATCCTCAAACGATGATGGGGGCGACAGTGTGGACACCCCCGCATCTGAACCAAAGGCGGTGCCGGCACAAACAGTTGTAAAACCCGCAGCCGCTTTGAGCGCATCCCCAAGCGGGGACCGCGACTTCCCCGATCAAGTGCAAGAGGACAAAGACCGCAAGGAGCTGCCAAGTCCTGTTGGGACAAGCGGAGCCGAGGACACTGCACCTCCGATGCGGCTGGAAGACGCCACACTGTCCGCAGAAACGGTCGAAAGCTTTATGACCGCCGAGGCCGATATGGAATTGCCCGAGGCCAAGGACCCTACTGAGATCGACCCCCGCCCCCAGCGCGACGGTGCAGGCAAGCCCGAGCTTTACGTGGTAGAGACAAAAGACACGCGGGAAGACCCGGTCAAACCCGCCGCCGCCCTCGACTATACCTTGCCAGAGGCCGAGATAGACGCGGCCCGCGCCGAGGAGAGCAAACCCAGTTCCGGGCTTCTGGGGCGTCTTATGGGACGGGGGGGCGACAGCACCAACAGCACGCCCGAGCCCGCGCCCGAGGCACCAAAGCCCACGCCGCCCAAAGCGGCTAAGAAACCAACCGCGCAGGACGACAAACGCTCCAGCCTCAGGATCATTCGAAACGAGCCGGATCAGCCCGCAGCGCCGCCCGCCCCTCTCCAATTGGGCGAGGTCGATTTCGACGAAGATGACGAGCCGAGCCTGCGCAACTTTGCGGTGTTCAACAAAGCAGAAACCCTGACCGATCTGGTGGAGGTGACCGCCGCCTACACGACGCTGATCGAAGGACAGCCCAATTTTAGCCGCCGCGCACTGTTGGAGCGGATCGATGAAGTGGCCGCCGACAAGAACTATTCGGCAGAGGTGCGAATCAAATCCTTTGGCAAGCTGATGCGCGCGGGCAAGATCATCCGGGTGGATGATGGCCAGTTTTCGCTGTCAGGGGAAGCGCTGCGCACCTTCGAGTCGCGCCTGGCAGGATGATCCCACAACAACACCGCCCTGGGCCGTTCAACCCTGGGGCGGCTCCTCCTCCTCAGGGTCGGGTTTGCCCACGCCCTTGAAGACAAACTTGAAGGGCAGCGCCCACAGGATGCCCAGAAGCACGTAAATCAACAGCTCGACCAGAATGGACGGGCGGTCGAAAAGCTCCACCACATTCACGGCCACCACGATGTAAAGCGGCAGGCCGATGATCAGGATGAACAGCGACCAACGCCGCCTGGCTTTGTAGCTGAGCGCCATCAGTCGGCAAACGGGTCGGTGACCAAAATGGTATCCTCCCGCTCCGGCGAAGTGGACAACAGGGCAACAGGGCAACCGATCAGTTCCTCCACCCGGCGCACTTATTTGATGGCCGAGGCGGGCAGATCATTCCATGACCGCGCACCCTCGGTGCTTTCGCTCCACCCAGCCATTTCCTCAAAGATCGGCTCCACCCGTGCTTGGGCATCGGCTGCCGTGGGCAGATAGTCGATCTGACGCCCGTCCAGCCTGTATCCGGTGCAAATCCTCAATGTCTCAAACCCGTCCAACACATCCAGTTTTGTCAGCGCAATGCCTGTGACCCCAGAGGTAGTGCAGGTTTGGCGCACGAGAACTGCGTCAAACCAACCGCACCGGCGCTGGCGGCCCGTGACGGTGCCAAACTCATGCCCCCGCTCGCCCAGACGCTGGCCATCTGCGTCCTGCAACTCGGTGGGAAAGGGCCCCTCGCCCACCCGCGTGGTGTAGGCCTTGACGATGCCCAAGGTGAAATCGATCGCATCGGGCCCCATGCCCGTGCCGCTCGCGGCCATGCCGGCCATGGTGTTGGAGGAGGTCACAAACGGGTAGGTGCCAAAATCAATGTCCAACAGCGCCCCTTGCGCCCCTTCAAAGAGAATGCGTTGGCCCGCCTTGCGCCGCACGCTCAACTCACGCCAGACCGGGGCTGCGAACGGCAGAATTTTCGGGGCGATCTCGGCCAAAGCTGTGAGCAAAGCGGTGCGATCCACCTCTTCCAAACCCAACCCCCGGCGCAAGGCGTCGTGGTGGGTCAGCAGCCGATCCACCCGCGCCTCCAACGTTGCCCTGTCGCCCAAATCCGCAAGTCGGATTGCGCGCCTGCCCACCTTATCCTCGTAAGCGGGCCCGATGCCCCGGCCCGTGGTGCCAATTTTCGCCACCCTGTTGGAGGTCTCACGCGCCCGATCCAGCTCTCCATGAACGGGCAGGATCAATGGCGTGTTCTCGGCAATCATCAGGCTGTCAGGGCTGATCTCCACCCCTTGGGCTTTGAGCTTGTCCATCTCGGTCACAAAGGCCCAAGGGTCCAGCACCACGCCATTGCCGATCACGCTCAGCTTGCCCGGGCGCACAATGCCCGAGGGCAGAAGCGACAGCTTGTAGACCTCGCCATCAATAACCAGCGTATGCCCCGCATTGTGGCCACCCTGAAAGCGCGCGATCACATGGGCGCGCTCGCTTAGCCAATCAACGATCTTGCCCTTGCCCTCGTCGCCCCATTGGGCCCCGACCACGACCACATTTGCCAAACGCTTGCTCCTTTGCTCAAACCCGCGTCGCCTTAGCAAACCTGATGCGCGGCGGAAAGCCTTGTGATGATCCTTATGCCCATGGGCACCAACCGCTTTGCATCCGCACGCAGGCGGATCAAAGCTCACAGGGATTGCGGGGCCCGAAGGCCACGCGCGATTTGGTTCCTGGTCCTAGAACGCAAGGCCCTTGGCTTGGGTGACTTGGGGCAGGCTTGAAATGTCCGCCAGCATGGCATCGGTCACCTTCGCGTCCACACCCAAAAGGGCGATCGCCTCGCCCCCTTGTGCCGCACGGCCCAAGGCAAAGGTTGCGATGTTGATGCCCAGATCGCCCAGCTTGGTGCCCAAAGCGCCGATATAGCCCGGGGTGTCCGTGTTGGTGGTATAAAGCATAAACGGCATCGGCTCTGCCTCCAGATTGATGCCCTTGATCTGGATGAACCTCGGACGCCCGTCCGAATAGATCGTGCCCGCAACGGACCGCGATTGCGTCTCTGTGGTTATGATCAGGCGCATATAGGACCCAAACGCACCTTGGGCATCCTTGCGCGTCTCGGTGATGTTGATACCGCGTTCGCGCGCGACCACCGGGGCGGAGACCATGTTCACCCCGCCCGAGCCCACCAGTGGCACCAACAAAGACGCAGTGAGGGCTGCAATCAAAGGCTTGAGGTTCAGCGCGGCCACTTTGCCCACAAACTCGATCTCAATCTCTTTGATCGCCGTATCGGTCACCTGGCCCGCAAATCCGCCCAGCATTTCGGACAGCTCGATCCAAGGTTTGAGGATCGGCGCCTCCTCGGCTGTGACCGATGGCGCGTTGAGCGCATTTGAAATCGCGCCTTTCATCAAATAGGCGCTCATCTGTTCGGCCACCTGCAATGCCACATTCTTCTGCGCCTCGGACGTGGATGCGCCCAGATGGGGTGTGCAGACCACGCCTGGAAGGCCAAACAGCGGGTTCTCGGTCGCAGGTTCGGTGTCAAACACATCGAAAGCTGCCCCCGCGAGACGCCCGTCTTTGAGGGCCTCGGCCACCGCCTCCTCGTCCACCAGACCACCGCGCGCGCAGTTGATCAGGCGCGCGCCCGGCTTGATTTGGGCGATGCGCTCGGCCGACAGGATGTTGGCGGTCTTTTCGGTTTTGGGAAGGTGCAGCGTGATGAAATCCGCGCGGCCCAGCACATCCTCCAACGCGTCTACCTTTTCGATGCCAAGCTCCACCGCCCGGTCTGAACTGAGAAACGGATCGAAGGCCACCACCTTCATCTTCAGCCCCAGCGCGCGGGACGCGACGACCGAGCCGATATTGCCCGCACCGATGAGACCCAGGGTCTTTCCGGTGATCTCCACCCCCATAAATTTCGACTTCTCCCATTTGCCCGCCTGGGTAGAGGCATCCGCCATGGGAATTTGCCGCGCCACGGAAAAGAGCATCGCAATCGCATGCTCAGCCGTAGTGATCGAATTGCCAAAGGGCGTGTTCATCACCACAACGCCCTTGGCTGACGCGGCGGGAATATCCACGTTGTCCACGCCGATGCCCGCGCGGCCCACCACCTTTAGATTGTCCGCCTTGGCAAGCAGATCGGCGTCACCTTGGTGGCTGAGCGGATGGCCAGCCCGTCATAGGCGTGGATAGCCGCGGCCAGCGCCGCGGGGTCCTTGCCAAGATCGGGCTGGAAATCCACCTCCACGCCTGCGTCGCGGAAAATTTGAACAGCGGCTTCGCTAAGTTTGTCAGAAATCAGTACTTTTGCCATGTATCATGGTCCTGTGCTTCGCGCGGTTTGCATGCGCGCTGAGAAGGGAAACGCGGGGGCGCCCTGCCCCCGGGATGTGATCAAAGATCGGCTTTGCAGGTTGCAAACGCCCAATCGAGCCAGGGCGTCAGCGCCTGGATGTCCGACGTCTCGACCGTGGCGCCGCACCAAATACGCAGACCCGCAGGCGCGTCGCGATACCCGTTGATGTCATAGGCCGCATCCTGATCTTCGAGGCGTTTGACCATGGCTTTGGTAAAGGCTTTTTGGTCCGCCTCCGGCAAATCCGCCACGCTTGGGTCCACGATTTTTAGGCACACGGACGTGTTGGAGCGGT
>JBCBNR010000252.1:0-4779 GCA_039821665.1 Pseudomonadota bacterium | reverse complement strand
GTCCACCGGGGGGCAGTGTGGGGAATGACGATCTGAGCGCGGGTGATTTTCTCGCGCTCGGACTGGCGGGCCAGATCGTTATAGGCGTTGATGCGGGCCTTTTGCTTGGCCTGACGGGCCTTTTGGCCCTGGCGCATCCAGTCAAGCTCGCGCTCCAGCGTTTTCTGGCGGGCTTTGTCCTCGCGGGCCTCTTGCGCAAGGCGTTTGGCCTTTTGCTCCAACCAGGCAGAATAGTTGCCCTCGTAGGGAATGCCGCGGCCGCGATCCAGCTCCAAAATCCAGCCGGTGATGTCGTCGAGGAAATACCGGTCGTGGGTGACGATCAAGCAGGTGCCTTTATAGTCGATCAGGTGCTTTTGCAGCCAGGCGATGGTTTCCGCATCCAGATGGTTGGTCGGCTCGTCCAAGAGCAGCATGTCGGGGGCTTCCAACAGCAGCCGACACAGCGCCACGCGCCGACGCTCACCGCCCGACAAGGTGGTGACATCCGCATCATCAGGGGGGCAGCGCAACGCTTCCAACGCCACGTCGATCTGGCTGTCCAGATCCCATAGGTTTTCCGCATCAATCTGGTCTTGCAGCTTGGCCATTTCGTCCGCCGTCTCGTCCGAGTAGTTCATGGCCAGTTCGTTATATTTCTCCAAGATCGCCTGCTTGCCCGCAACGCCCAGCATAACGTTCTCGCGCACAGTCTTATCTTCATCCAAGCTGGGTTCTTGGGGCAGATAGCCCACAACCGCGCCTTCTGCGGCCCAAGCCTCGCCCGTGAAATCCTTGTCGAGACCGGCCATGATGCGCATGAGTGTGGATTTGCCAGCGCCATTGACGCCGACAACCCCAATCTTGACGCCTGGCAGAAAGCTCAGGCGGATGTTTTCAAAGCACTTTTTGCCACCGGGATAGGTCTTGGACACTCCATCCATGTGGTAGACATATTGATACTTCGACATCTGGGCGCGCCTCTATCAGATTGGATTGCGCGTAGATGTAGCGCCTTGGCCCGTGGGCTGCAAACCCTCAAGATCGGGCCAAGACCGGTGTGGGGATCATGCGCTTTGGCGCAAGCCCTCTGCCCGGGTCATTGGGTGCTCCAGGCGCAGCAAACCTGCCTGGGCCTGGCCTACCTCGCGGATGCGCACGGCGCGGGCCAGGTTGGCATCCGCCACCGCTTCGCGACGCTGGAACCGGGGTTCCGCATGGGCGCGGCTGCGCGACGCATCGGTGGAGTAGTAGTTGTTGAGGCGCATCACGCGCCGCTGCTTGCGGGCCATGTGGCGCAAAACAAGCAGCGAGAATAGGGCCAGAGCGGCCAGGTATAAGGTCAGATATATCATGTGTCTTTTCCGTGGGGGCTTTCGGATGATTAACCATACCACCGAGCCGCCCCGCGCCTAGCTGTCTTTTCGGTCAGGGCCCTGCGGCGGCATTGTGGGCGAAACGGGGCGCTGGTGGTCTAGGGGGTGCGCGGCGCTTTGGCTGCGGGCGTGCCCTGGGCGGGTGGTCCCGGGGGCGTTACCGCTTGCGAGACCACGAGGGTCGCGGCAGGACTGGCCAAGGCACACAGGCCTAAAACGATCATCGATACCTTCATGTCACTCAACTCCACATCACCGGGTACGGGATAGAAGATCCCCCTATCCGGTGACCACAGCAAGGCAGCTTACGGGCAAGACCGTGGGCGGGCGTATAGCGCACTTGCGCAAAGTGGTAGCGCGCCTGATCCTTCAGGAGGGCCAAGGATGCGAAAGTTGGACCAAGCGGTCGCGCCCGGCCCGCACGTGCGCGCACCCGCTTGATCCAGTTGACAATCCATGCCCGATGCGGGCCTAAGGGGTGTCGGTCGGGTATGTCCCGGTCCCAGGACGGGGAATAGGCGTGTTTCTTGGATCTCCTCTCGCTCTGCCGGGGCAGAGCGTCGGATTGCTTGGAGGGTCCTTTGACCCACCCCATGCGGGCCATGTGCACATCACACGCCGCGCGCTCAGACGTTTTGGGTTGGACCAAGTGTGGTGGATGGTCACCCCGGGCAACCCGCTTAAGGCCGAGGGGCCCGCCTCGATCGAGCGCCGGGTTGCCGCCTGCCACGGTTTGATGTCCCACCCAAAGGTCACCATCACCGACATCGAGACCCAGTTGAACACGCGCTACACCGCCGACACCCTGCAGGGTCTTCGCGCACGCTACCCTGGCGTGCGCTTTGTCTGGCTAATGGGGGCAGACAATCTGGTGTCCTTCCACCGCTGGGACGAGTGGCGCACGATTATGCGCAGCGTGCCGATGGGCATCCTGTCGCGCCCGGGCGAGCAGATCGCCGCGGGCTTATCGCCGACGGCGCGCATCTTTGCCACCTCGCGGGTGCCAAAGCATGCCGCGCGCGGTCTGGCCCGCATGCAAGCGCCGGCCTGGTGCCTGGTGCCCGGCCCAATGGTCGAGATGTCTTCGACCCAGTTGCGTGCAACCGGCGCATGGCAACGTTAGGGGCTTGAGCCTGGACCGAACGCACCCCATGCTGTCCCCATGATCGGACGTCGCGTGTTTTTAGGGGGGGCCCTGTCTGGGCTTGCGGGCTTGGCGGAGGCCCAGGCGCTGACCCGATCCATCCGACCGATGCCACGGGGCGGACGGGCCCTTGCGCCCGAGCCGTTGGACGCGATTTTCGGGGCCTCCGGGTTGCGGGAGCATACAAGCTTTTTGGTCATCGACGCGGGCTCGGGCGTGGTTTTGGAAGGGCAGGGCGCGGGCCGTCTGCGCCCGCCGGCCTCGGTTGCGAAGGTCCCGACGGCGCTGTTTGCGCGGGCCCGTCTTGGGGCGGGCAGTCGCCGGGTGACCCGGTTGCTGGCCACCGGACCCGTGATCAACGGGCGGGTGCAGGGCGATCTGATCCTGGCCGGGGGCGGGGACCCCGCGCTGGACACGGACGGTCTTGCGGACCTGGCCCAAGCGGCCGCGGCGCGGGGTATCTTCGGGGTCACGGGCCGGTTCTTGGTTTATGACGGTGCGCTGCCCAGCCTGCGCGAGATCGACCCCACTCAGCCCGAGCATGTGGGCTACAACCCCGCGATTGCGGGGCTCAACCTCAACTTCAACCGGGTGCATTTCCAGTGGTGGCGCACGGGCGAGGGGTACAGGCTGGCAATGACCGCACGCGCCAAGCGCTTTGATCCAGCGGTGCAGGGCATCGGCATGCGGGTGGTGGCGCGCGACACGCCCGTCTTTGCCTATCGGTCGATCGAAGGTCGCGACGATTGGTCCGTGGCCCGCAGTGCCTTAGGGCGCACAGGAAGCCGCTGGCTGCCGGTGCGCACGCCGGGCGCCTATGCGGGCGAGGTGTTTCGCACCGTAGCCGCCCAATACAATCTGCGGCTTCCACAACAGGGGCGCGCGCGCAGTGCCCAGGGTCGCGAGGTGGCACGGGTCGAAAGTGCGGCCCTTGACCCGATGCTGCGGGCACTTTTGCGCTATTCCACCAACCTCACGGCCGAGGCTGTGGGTCTTGCCGCATCCGGGCGGGGCACGCTCGCGCGCTCTGGCGGGGCGATGTCGTCTTGGTTGGTGAACGAACTGGGCGTTGCGGGCACGGGGTTTGCCAATCATTCTGGTCTGAGCGACGAAAGCCGCACCTCGCCCGAGCAATTGGTTGCGATGCTGGCAAGCCCGCAAGCCCGGGCGGCGATGCCCGACCTGCTGCGCGCCCATCCGGTGGCGCAGGAGGCCGGGGCCCGCGCGCCGCTGGAGGGGGTGGAGGTGCGGGCCAAAACCGGCACGTTGAATTTCACCCGCGCTCTTGCGGGCTATATCGACACGTCAGAGCGGCGGTTGATCTTCGCGATCCAAGCGGCAGAGCTGGACCGGCGGTATCAAGGCCCGGGCCGGGTCAGCGAGGCCCCGCGCGGTGCGCGCTCTTGGGCCAATCGGGCGGTGGCGCAAGAGCAGGCCTTGCTGCGGCGTTGGGCGCGACTGGCCTAGGGCCGCCGGGCAAAGCGCGCGCGTGCGCCCCGCTCGATGGCCGCGGCGTGCAGGCGGTCGATGCTCAACTCGAACCGGATCTCTTCGAGCAAGCGCAGCTCGGCCTCGTCCGCCAAACCGTCCGCTGCGACCACGTCGCAGGCCAGCGCGTAGGCGGTCTCGAACAAATGCTCGGGCAGCCCCTCGCGCACCAGACCGAACAGGGCGTCCAGCCCGTCTTCTTCGGTGAACAGATCAAAGACCACCGGCACAATCTGTTTCATCCGATCTTTGTCGAACCCGTCAAACACAGGCAGGCTGTCGATCATCCGCGTGATCGACAAAAGCTCGGCTGACGAGACATCCTCATCGGATGCGGATGCCGCGATCATGACCGCCACCAGGGCGTCCTGAGGGCTTAGAGAAGGGGCAGGAAAATCGGTCTGGGGCATGGTCTCACCGTTTGTCGTCACGCATATAAGCAGTCTATTGCGCAGTGCAAAGACAGTGTGCGTATTGTCGCGCGCAAGCCGTCCGGTTGACGTGGCACTGGACGGGCAATACGAGAGGCCCCGACCCTGCAACGGAGCATACCCCATGACCGCCTTTCGCGATGCCGCGATGAGTTCCAAAGCCTGGCCGCTGGATGAGGCGCGCCGGTTGCTCAAACGCTATGGCGGCAAGGCGCCCGACAAAGGCTATGTGTTGTTCCAGACGGGATATGGCCCCTCGGGCCTGCCCCATATCGGCACGTTTGGCGAGGTGGCGCGCACAACCATGGTGCGCCGCGCGTTCGAGGCGATTTGCGACATTCCCACCCGGCTGATCTGCTTT
>JBCBNR010000251.1:0-4780 GCA_039821665.1 Pseudomonadota bacterium | reverse complement strand
ATAAGAAAGAGGCCTACGCCGCCGACATCACCTATGGCACGAACAACGAGTTCGGCTTTGATTATCTGCGCGACAACATGAAGTCGGATCTGGCCCAGGTCTACCAGCGCGGGCATTTCTTTGCGATCGTGGATGAGGTGGACTCGATCCTCGTGGACGAGGCCCGCACACCGCTCGTGATCTCGGGGCCGTCTGAAGACAAGACCGAGATGTATCAGACCATCGACGCTCTGATCCCCTCGCTCGAAGAGGGGCATTACGAGATCGACGAAAAGGCCCGCCAGGCGACCCTGACGGATGATGGCAACGAATTCATCGAAAACCTTCTCAAACAGCAAGGGCTGTTGGACGTCGAGGCCTCGCTCTACGATCCTGAGAGCGCTACCCTGGTCCACCATCTGGGCCAAGCCTTGCGCGCCCGCAAAATGTTCCGGCGCGACAAAGACTATATCGTGCGCAACGACGAGATTGTGCTGATCGATGAATTCACAGGCCGTATGATGGGCGGGCGGCGGTTGGCGGACGGTCTGCACCAGGCCATCGAGGCCAAGGAAGGCGTGAAGGTCCAGCCCGAGAACGTGACCCTCGCCTCTGTGACGTTCCAAAATTATTTCCGGCTCTACAAAAAGCTCGCGGGCATGACCGGCACCGCGATGACCGAGGCCGAGGAATTTGCCGAGATCTATGGCCTAGGCGTGGTCGAGATCCCAACCAACCTGCCGATTGCGCGGGTGGACGAGGATGATCAGGTCTACCGCACGGCACAGGAAAAATACCTCGCGGTGGTGCGCCACATCGCGAACGCCCAGCGCAAGGGGCAGCCGGTGCTGGTCGGCACCACATCGATCGAGAAGTCCGAGCTGTTGTCGAACATGCTCAAGGATCCTGCCGCACTGACCAAGGTTGCATCCTTTGTGACCGGGGACATGGATCAGGCCAAAAATGACGAGGTGCGCGGGCGGATGCGCGACCTGATCACCTATCTGGAAGATGCGGCGAAGTCGGGTGGAATTCCCCACCAGGTGCTCAACGCCCGCTTTCACGAGCAAGAGGCCGAAATCATCGCCATGGCGGGTGTGCCCGGTGCTGTGACGATTGCGACCAACATGGCCGGTCGCGGCACGGACATTCAATTGGGCGGCAACCTGGACGCGGCCATTTTGGATGAGATCGAGAAAGCAGGCGACGAAGGCGACCCTGTGGCCATCCGAGAGCGGGTGCAGGCGCAGGTGGCCGAGGCCAAGCAAAAGGCGCTCGACGCGGGTGGGCTGTACGTGCTGGCCACCGAACGGCACGAAAGTCGGCGGATCGACAATCAGTTGCGCGGCCGCTCCGGCCGTCAGGGTGACCCCGGGCGCACCTCGTTCTTTCTGAGCCTTGAAGACGATCTGATGCGCATCTTCGGGTCCGACCGTCTGGACAAGATGCTGCGCACCTTGGGCATGAAAGAGGGTGAGGCGATTGTGCACCCTTGGGTGAACAAGGCGCTGGAGAAAGCGCAAGGCAAGGTCGAGGCGCACAATTTCGACATCCGCAAGAACTTGCTGAAGTTCGATGATGTGATGAACGACCAGCGCAAAACCATTTTCGAACAGCGCCGCGAGATCATGGAAGAAAGCGACCTGTCCGAGGTGGTCAAGGACATGCGCGACCAGGTGATCGACGACATCGTCAGCGAATGCGTACCTGAAAAGGCCTATGCGGACCAGTGGGAGGTCGACAAGCTCGACGCCCAAGTGCGCGAGCATTTCGATCTGGACTTGCCAATGCGCGTCTGGGCCGAGGAAGAGGGCGTGGATGACGAAGTGTTCCGCGAGCGTATCTCGGCCGAGGCGGATAAGGCGGCGGCCAAAAAGGTGGCTCATTATGGCCCAGAGGCGATCCGCTCGGTCGAAAAGCAGGTTCTGCTGCAAACCATCGACCAACATTGGCGCGAGCATCTGCTGCGTTTGGAGCATCTACGCTCTGTGGTGGGGTTCCGAGGGTACGCCCAACGCGATCCTTTGAACGAGTACAAATCCGAAGCGTTCGGTCTGTTCGAGAATCTGCTGAACAAACTGCGGTTCGAGGTCACGCGCCACCTGAGCCACGTCAAGCTGATGACCCAGGAAGAGCAGGCAGAACTGATCCGACAGTTGCAGTTGCAAGCGGCTCAGCAACACGCCCAATCGGTGCAAGCCGCCAAACCGGAAATGGCCATGGCGGGCGGCGACGGGGATGCAAAGGGCGACATCGACTATTCGAAAGTCATGCTGACGCCCGAGCAAATGGCAAATACTGGCCGAAACGACCCTTGCCCGTGTGGATCGGGCAAGAAGTTCAAGCATTGCCACGGGCGCGTCTAGCGCCCTCTCGGCGCCTGCCCGCCGATTATCAAAAAGCTAATGAAATAAGGCGCTTCGCGGCAGGGCGATCACAATTGTGCCGCATATCGCTCTTACCTTTTGTGGTGTGGGGGTTCGGATTTAAGCTGTTCGCGTGGTGTTGCAGACGCACACTTTTGGTTAGAATGTTAGCGTAAGGCGTTGCGTTCCTTGCGAAAACATCTTCCAGCGCGCAATGTGCTTATGAGTTGATGGGCCTGGAGGAATCGTATTGCGCCTCGACGACCGATTCATGACGATCATGACAGCCCTTGTGCTGATCATCGCCATTGGCGCCATCGTGCAGGGAACGAGCGAGGGCAACTCCATCTTTGGCGGGTCGAAGGCGTTTAAGGCCAAGGACGACACATTCTCGATCCGGGCCGGTCGCACGGTCACTTTGGACGTTTTGCTGAACGACGCAAACGCGGACACGCTCGAACCCGGGTCGCTGACCTTGGTCGGCCAGCCCCAGTGTGGCGTTGCCGAGGTGATCGGTGATGCGATCCAATACAACAGCCCGCCCAGCTGTTCGGGTCAGCAGACACTGACCTATTGCGTGCCCACAACGGACAGCTGCGAGCTGGCAACCGTCACCCTGGCGGTTCTTCAGGTGGCGCCTGCCCCGGCCGAGGTGCCTGTGGCCGCCAACACGCCCGCGCCGTCCACCGAATTCCGCAGCGACCTGCCCCAATTGGGCGAGAACATGGAAGGCGAGCGTCAAACCGCCGCCCTGCCCCAGACAGATACCGCACCCACGCGGCCCGCTACGTCGCGCCCCGCGCAACCGACCACCTTACCCCAGGCCGACGCCCGGCCCGCGGCACAGACACCCACCCGCCCAGTGGTCAGCCAGCCCGGCCAGGAGCAAACCGGTCAAACCCAAACCGCCCAGCGCAACGAGACTGCGCGCCCAGCCACCGCCGCCAGCGCGGCGCCGACGGTGTTTGCGGATGTTGTCCAGGGATCCGCCCCGCAAAGCTTGCCACAAGTATCTATGCGCGCGCCCACACGCCTGTCCGCACCATCGAGCATCGAAATGATCACACCGTCCGAGGCCACCGCCGGCATTCGCCGGGATGCGCCGGGCCAACAGGCTGGTGGGACCCAAGTCGCAGGCGTCTCCGACCAAACGGTGGTGATTTCGCGCGACAGTGCCCGCAGCGGCGCTGTGGACAGCTCCGGTTTCAGCATGAGCGCACCCTCGGTCGAGACGGAGACCAGTTCGGGCATTCGCTTGTCCGGCCTTCAGCCCAGCACCGCGCCGCGCCCCAGCGTCAGCGTACAGCAGATCGGCAGCGTGGCCCAACCCCAGGGCGAACAGCCTGCCCGTATCGAGGTGGGCCCTGCGGTGTTCACAGATGCCCCTGTGCAGCTTGCCTCGCTTGCGGTGGACGATCAGATCGCCGCGATGCGGCGCCCCATCGCGTCTATGGGGCTGAGCAACGTGGAATTTGTGACCGCCACCCTTTTGCAGGAGCCGCTGGCAGCACCCACCGGCTCGGCCCCGGATGCGGACAGTGCGCCACGGCCCAACGGTATTCTGGGCGTGTCAGACAGCCTCGCGCTGGTGGATGCTGAGCAATCGCAAGGTCTGTCTTTGCCCAATCGCTTCCAACTGGCACCTGCGCGCGAACCGGTGATCGAACTGGCCTCGGTCCAACCCTCGGCAGATGTGTTCCAGCGCCGGGCCGAGCCTGAGAGCCACACCACAATCACCGTCAGCCAAGACGTCCAAGAGGTGGAAACCCCACGTGAGGCGTTCCTGGTTGGCAATCCTGACTTCATCATCGAGCGTAACGACCCGATCGACGAGGTGCCAGCCGCACCAGAGCGTGCGCCTGAAGAGACGTTCGAGCCGGTGGAAACCGCCTCGCTGAACATCAATGCCACGGATCCAGGCACATCCGCGCCCCGCCCGGTCATTGATGTGGAGGTGGGCACCGCGTCCAGCGCTGTCACCCTGCCGTCGAACGATGTGCCTTTCGCCCTGCCGACCGTCGGCCAGGATGCCGCCATCGAAACCGCGGCCCTGACCAGCCCCACCCGGTTTGATCCAGCGGCCCCAGCGGATGCGCCGCCCACCACAGCCGCGCAAAGCTGCGATCCGTCTTTCGTTGTGACCCCTGGTCCAGGGGCCGAATTGGATGCAGAACTGTACACCCCCTGCCGCCCGGACGAGATCTTTACCGTACGTCACGAAACCTTGGCCTTTACCGCCAAGACAGACAGTGCTGGCCGCGCATTCTTCACCGTGCCCGCCTTCTTCGAGCAGGCGCAAGTCAGCGTTCTGTTCGACCAGGGCCGCCCGCTGAGCGCGTCGACCGTTGTAACCGACCTTAACCGCGTGACCCGTGTGGCGATCGTATGGTCGGGGGACGCGGACATGAACTTGCGCGCCCGCGAATATGGGGCCT
>JBCBNR010000250.1:0-4785 GCA_039821665.1 Pseudomonadota bacterium | reverse complement strand
CGAGGGTGATGCGCATTACTGATCCAGGAACGAGCGCAGTTTGCGCGACCGGCTGGGATGCTTGAGCTTGCGCAAGGCTTTCGCTTCGATTTGGCGAATACGCTCTCGCGTGACGCTGAACTGCTGGCCCACCTCTTCGAGCGTGTGGTCCGTGTTCATGCCAATACCAAAGCGCATGCGCAGCACACGCTCTTCGCGCGGGGTGAGCGAGGCGAGCACCCGGGTCGTGGTTTCCTTGAGGTTGCCTTGGATGGCGGAGTCGAGCGGCAGAACCGCGTTCTTGTCCTCGATGAAATCGCCAAGCTGGCTATCTTCCTCGTCACCGATCGGGGTCTCCAGGCTGATCGGCTCTTTGGCGATTTTCATCACCTTGCGCACCTTCTCCAGCGGCATCTGCAGCTTTTCCGCCAATTCTTCCGGCGTCGGTTCGCGCCCGATCTCATGGAGCATCTGACGGCCTGTGCGCACCAATTTGTTGATCGTCTCGATCATGTGCACAGGGATGCGGATGGTGCGCGCTTGATCCGCGATGGAGCGGGTAATCGCCTGGCGGATCCACCAGGTTGCATAGGTCGAGAATTTGTATCCCCGACGGTATTCAAATTTGTCCACCGCCTTCATCAAGCCGATGTTTCCTTCCTGGATCAGATCCAGGAACTGCAAGCCGCGGTTGGTGTATTTCTTGGCGATCGAGATCACCAGGCGCAGGTTGGCCTCCACCATTTCTTTCTTGGCGATGCGGGCTTCTTTCTCGCCCTTTTGCACCTGGTTGACGATGCGCCGGAACTCCGAGATGTCGACGCCCACATATTGGCCGATCTTGGCCATTTCGCCCCGGTTGTCCTCGACCTGCTCGCGGTATTTGTCGGTCAGCGTGTCCCAGCCGCGCCCGGACAGGCTCGATACACGGTCGAGCCAACCCGGCTCCAACTCATTGCCCTTATACTCGTCGATAAACTCCCGCCGGTTGATCCGCGCACCATCGGCCAGCTTTACGATGGCCCCGTCCAGAGTCATGATCGAGCGGTTGATCCCATACAGCTGGTCAACCAAGGCCTCGATCCGCAGATTGTGCAGGTGAAGGGAGTTCACCGCCTCCACAATCTCCGAGCGCAGGCGCTGATAGTCCAGTTCTTGGTTGGTCGAGAAGCTTTGCTGGGAATCAAGGGTCGCCGCGATGCGGTTTTCCTGCATGTCCGACAGCATCTCGTAATTGTGCGCGATTTTGTCCAAGGTTTCCAAGACCTGGGGCTTCAGCGCGGCCTCCATCGCCGCAAGCGACAGGTTGGCCTGGTCATCATCGTCTTCATCGTCGTCGTCGCGGGATGCCTCGCCCTCGCCTTCGGGCGCATCCTCTTTCTCTTTGTCCGCACCAAGCTGCTGGGTCGGGGCGGCAGCGGCGGCCTCGCCCGTGGCTGCCACGATCTCCTCTTCCTCGCTGTCGTCATCCATGGACGCCCCGAAAGTCGTCTCAAGATCGATGACATCGCGCAGCATGATGCTTTCGTCCAACAACTCGTCACGCCAGATGGTGATCGCTTTGAAGGTCAGCGGGCTTTCGCACAGGCCCGAGATCATGGTGTTGCGCCCGGCCTCGATGCGCTTGGCGATGGCGATCTCGCCCTCGCGGCTCAGCAACTCGACCGAACCCATCTCGCGCAGATACATGCGCACAGGATCGTCCGTGCGGTCCAGGTTTTCCGTGGAGGCAGAGGTCGTCACCAACTCGCGAGAGCTTGACCCCTCGGTGGCCACCAGCCCCGTCTCGCCCTCGTCCGAGGCGTCTTCATCCGCCTCTTCCGCTTCGACCACGTTGATGCCCATTTCGGACAACATGGCCATCACGTCCTCGATCTGTTCGGACGAGACCTGGTCGGACGGCATCACCTGGTTCAACTCATCATAGGTGATGAACCCCCGTGATTTGGCGGTGGCGATCATCTTCTTGACCGCTGCCTGGCTCATATCGAGCATGGCTCCGCCTGCGTCCTGACCCTCTTCCTGAGGAACTTGATCGGTGTCTTTCGCCGCCATACAAGCGTCTCCGTTTGTCCTATTCGGCTTGGCGAAGGGCCCGCCATAGGACCCGATTCCCCGAAAAGCCGAATCACCTGCCAGCATGTTGCGCGAATCACGTCAGCGCAAGCAGGTCTACCGTTGTTTCTTTACCCAAATCTGAGCGTCGAGCAGATTCTGAAGATGGTCCGACAGGTGACGTTCATCGGCCCCTTGATCCGCGGCCTCGTCCAAATGCGCACGTGCCAACTTTTCCTTTGCCACCAAAGCTTCGCGCTGGCGAAAGGTCAGCCGCTCATCCGCGTCCTGTCGTAAATCCTCTTCTGTCTCCGCCTCAGCGGTCGCATCCTCCACCAACGCCAGGTGCCTTGCCACATCCATGCGCAAGGCCCGCAACGCGGTTTCTTCATCCTGCTGGGCCCAAGACGGGCGAGGGGCGAGCATTTGGTCAAGGGATCGACCAGTGCGAGCTGCGACCACGGCGTGCAGGTCACCTTGATCTAGCGAACGATTCTCCTCAGACAAGAGACAGGCGAGAAACTCTTTCAATTCGGGTGTACTGGGCTCCATACGCTCCAGCAGATCTTCGGCGCGCTCGATCAGGCTGGGCCGGGCTAGGCATTGGGCCAGGATCGTCTGTTCGCGCAGCCGCGCCTGGGCCGCATCGCTTTGGGCGAGCGCGGATGCTTTGGTGCCCGGCAGTGGCCCTTGGGGCACACCTTTGGGCCGCCAGGACCGGCCCGCAGGCCCTGGCTTGCGCGCTGTGTTTGCGGACTGGAACAGGGCCTGACGGCGGTCTCGCAGCGCGGCCTTATAATGCTCCCTCAGCCCTAGGTCAGGGATCTTGGCCAATGCCTCGCGCAGACGCTGGTCCAAGGCCGCGCGCCGCTCGGGGCTATCGAGGACATGGCCCTCGATCTCGCGCGCCCATAGCAGATCCACCATCGGCTTTGCCCCCTCAAGGGCCGCGGCCATCGCCCCAGGCCCTTCGGCCTTGATCAGATCGTCCGGATCCATGTTCTGGGGCAAAATGCAAAACCGCAGGGATTTTCCGGGCGAAAGCAGAGGCAGGGCAATGTCGATCAGCCGGTTGGCCGCCCGCAGCCCCGCCTTGTCACCGTCGAGCGCGATCACCGGCTCGTCGGCCATGCGCCACATCAGGGCCAATTGGTCTGGCGTGATCGCGGTGCCCAAAGGGGCGACCGCATCGGCGAATCCGGCGCCCACAAGGGCGATCACGTCCATATAGCCCTCGGCCACGATCACGCGGCCCGTTTTGCCCGATGCCTCGCGCGCGGGCCCATGGTTGTAAAGCGCACGGCCCTTGTCGAAAAGTGCTGTCTCGTTGGAGTTGAGGTATTTGGCGCGGGCATTTGGGTCCATCGCACGACCGCCAAAGGCAATGGTTTGGCCCCGTGCATCGCGGATTGGGAACATGATGCGCCCGCGAAACCGATCATAGGGCGCGCCACCGTCATCGGGCTTGATGGCAAGTCCTGCGGCAATGATGTCCTCGACCGCCACACCCTTGGCCAACAGGGCCTCGGTCAGATGGGTGCGCGCAGACGGGGCAAAACCGATCTCGAACCGCTCCAGGGCCGCGTCGCGCAAGCCGCGCCGATCCAAATAGGCGCGCGCCTCTTGCGCCGCAGAGGTCTTGAGCGCCAGACGGTACAGCTGAACCGCCTGTTCCATCACGCCTGCCAAGCGGCTTTGCGCATCGGCCTTCTCGCGCGCCTTTGGGTCCCGCGCGGGCAGGGTCATGCCCGCCTCCCGCGCTAGAATTTCCACCGCGTCCATAAAGCCCACATTCTCGGTTTCGCGCACAAACCCCAGCGCATCCCCCTTCGCGTGACAGCCAAAGCAATAGTAAAAGCCCTTGCGATCCTCCACGTGGAACGAGGCGGTTTTCTCCGCATGAAAGGGGCAGGGCGCCCAGTAGTCGCCTTTGCCCGGGTTGGACTTTCGCGCATCCCAGGTGACCTTGCGTCCCACCACATCAGCGATCGAGACGCGGTTGCGCAGCTCTTCCAAAAATCCCGGTGGCAGACTCATACCCCACTATCCTCGCGGCCCAAGGCACGCGCAAGCGCACCCTTCATTTTTGCAAAAATATCCTGGGGGACGCGCGGCACGCGCGGGGGGCAGCGCCCCTGTCTTTGGGTCACGGCGCCTGCACCTGGGTGCTTGCCCGTATCACGCCCGCGCGGTCAGCCACATGAACCCACACACCGCCCATCTCGTCCTGTGCAATCAAGGTGATCCATTGCCCACCCACGGAGGCCTCAGCCAAACTGTGCCCCGGGGGCAAGCTTAAGGTCGCGGGCAGCACCGGCGGTGCCGGGGTGGCCAGAATGCGCCAGGCCATCAGGCCCACGATGATGCACAAACCCACGATCATCACCCCTAAAAGCGCGCTGACCATCAGGCGCAACCTGCGGATCGGGGCTGGCTCCGGCGGCTCGGGAAGGCTAGAGGCTGTGTCCATGGCGTCGGGTCCTGAGGATAAGCTGACCATTGCGGTGCCCGAGGGCCACTCGGGCCGCCTTGATAAGGTATTGGCGCGCCTGGTGCCAGAGGGCGCAGGCCTCAGCCGCTCTCGTCTGCAAGCGCTGCTGGCCGAGGGTCGGGTGCACGCGCACAGCGGTGCGCCCGCCGAGGTGAAGACCACCACGCAACCGGGGGATGTCTGGGTGATCACCCAGCCCGCCCCCCAAACGCTCGACCTGCGCCCCGAGGCGGTTCCGCTCGACATCGCCTATGAGGATG
>JBCBNR010000249.1:0-4833 GCA_039821665.1 Pseudomonadota bacterium | reverse complement strand
AAGTCTCGAGCGGGATCTCGTCGATCATCTGACCAGGGGCGCCCATGCCTGCATTGTTGAACAGGACGTCGATGCGCCCGAAATGCTGGGCGATCTTGGCAAATGTCGCCTCGACCTGATCGGGCTGGGTCACGTCACTGGGGCAAATCAGCGTCTGCGGATGGCCGGCCGCTGCCTCCTCCAACGGGCCGGGGCGGCGGCCCACCAGGGCGACCTGGTGCCCGGCTTGCAAAAAGTGTTGGACGCAAGCAGCCCCTATTCCGGTGCCTGCCCCTGTGATGACTGCGACGGCCATGTGAACCTCCCGTTGTTTTGGGGGATGCTAGTCAAGCGCTGGCCCATAAGAAAGCGGTTCCGCGCTGCCGCGCGGGAGTATTTTGAGAAAATCGATGGGCGGGCGGGTGCGGGGCTGGTAAGCCCAACGCTATGCTGACTTTCCTTGCCGCAGTCTTCTTTCTGATCATCACGCCGGGCCCTGGGGTTCTGTCCACCGCAGGGGTGGGCGTCAGCTTTGGGGCGCGGGCGGGCCTGCGCTATGTGCTTGGGCTGTTTTTGGGCAATTGTCTGATCATGGTGATGGTGATCTCGGGCCTGGCTGCGCTGATCTTCGCCTTGCCCGGCGCGCGGCCCGTTTTGGTCACAGCTTCCACGGCCTATTTGGTCTATTTGGCCTGGCGGATCGCCACGGCCGGGGCCAAGCTGGGATTCATCCATCCCGCGCGCGCGCCAGGGGTGCGCGAAGGCTTTGCCCTGCAACCCATCAATCCCAAGGCCTATGTGGTCAACACAGCGCTGTTTGCGAACTTTCCCTTCGACGGCGTCTCGCTGGCCTGGGAGACCGGGCTCAAGGTTCTGATGATCAACGCAATATGGGTGCCGATCCATTTGGTTTGGCTGGGCCTGGGTCTGTGGTTGCGGCGTTTGGACCTGCCCCCCCGGGTTCAGCGCGGCGTCAATTTTGCGATGGCCGCATCCATGCTAGGTGTGGTGGGGCTGTCCTTGGCCGCACAGCTTTAAGTCAGATACAACTCGGAGCGTTCGATGATCACTGCCTTTGGCCCCCAGGGCCTGCCCCCATCGCCCCTTGCCTTTGGCACCATGCAGTTCGGTGGCACCGCCGACGATGGCGCAAGTGCTGAGATGTACGCCGCCTGTCGCGCGGCGGGCATCACCCATTTCGACACCGCATGGGTCTATACGCACGGGGCCAGCGAAACGATCACCGGGCGTTTGATCGCGCCGGAGCGCGACAAGATCGTCCTGGCCACCAAGATCAATTATCAAGGCTCGGGCGCGCGAGACGTGATGCTGGGCCAATGGGAAGACAGCAAGCGTCGGCTGAACCTAGACCATGTGGATATCCTTTATCTACATCGCTGGAACGACGAGAGCCCGCTGATCGAACAATTGGCCACCATGGCCGAGATCCACGCGCAGGGCGGCTTTTCCCATATGGGCGTGTCGAACTGGGCCGCCTGGCAGGTGATGAAAGGCCAGGCGATTTGTGCGGCGGAAGGCTTCCCGCCCATCGAGGTGCTGCAACCGATGTACAATTTGGTCAAGCGCCAGGCGGAGGTGGAACTGCTGCCCATGTGCCTGTCAGAAGGCATCGCCGTCTTTGGCTATTCGCCCTTGGGCGGTGGTCTGTTGACGGGCAAGTATGCAAGCGGGGCAGAGGGGCGGCTCGCCAGCGACACGCGGTATAAGGCGCGCTATGGGCAAGACTGGATGCACAAGGCGGCCCAAGGGCTGAGCGCCCTGGCAGCGGAGGCAGGCGTGCCTGCGGCCACCTTGGCCGTACGCTGGGCGATGGCCCATCCTGGGCACACAGCGCCGCTCATCTCGGCCCGGTCAGCGGCGCAATTGGCCCCTTCCTTGGATGCGCTGAGCGCTGAGATCTCGGACGAGATCATGGACCGGGTCACCGCCCTGTCCCCCACGCCACCACCTGCCACGGACCGGTTGGAGGAGCAGGGATGAGCCACGGCCCCGACCGGTCGGAGCTGTGGTTCCGCTTTCTGTTTTCTTTGGGTGGGTTGATTTTGGTGGTCGTTGCCCTGGCCATCAAAGGCTTTTCCGGGCCTGCCTGGGTGGAGGCAGCGGGGATCGGAGGGGTCTTTTTCGGGGCCTCTGCGGCCTGGTGCGCGTGGAAATTATTCGTCCAGAGCTAAAACGGGACGGGGGCCTCAAAGCACATCTCGCGCCCATCTTTTGGGTGGCGCAGGCACAATTGTGTGGCATGGAGCATCAGGCGCGAGGCTGCGGCCCCCCCATAGAACCGATCGCCCAAAATCGGATGGCCCAAAGCCATCAAATGCACACGCAACTGATGGGACCGACCTGTGCGCGGGAAAAGCGCCAGACGCGTCTGCTCGACACTGCGCGCGACCACGCGCCAAGCTGTCTGCGAGGGTTTTCCGGTCTCAAAGCAGACCTTTTGCAAGGGCCGATTGGGCCAGTCGGCGATCAGGGGCAGGTCGATCTCGCCTTCCCCCTCGACCAAAACGCCCGCAACCACAGCCATATAGGTTTTCCGCACGTGCCGCCGTTCAAATTGCAGCCCTAAATGGCGCTGTGCCTCGGGCGAGCGGGCAAAAACCATCACGCCAGAGGTGTCCATATCCAACCGGTGCACCAGGCGGCTGTCGGGGTCGTGGGCCCGCAAGCGTGCCTGAACACAATCGCTGTGGGCAGGGTCCTTGCCCGGCACCGAGAGCAGCCCCGCAGGTTTGTCCAACACGGTGATATGCGCATCCTTGTGCAAGATCCGCAGCGCGCCCGGGGGCGGTGCATACACCAGCGGGGCAAGCCGGGTGGGCGCGCCGCCCATCAGGGGGCCCAATGGACCGTAACCGGGCGCGAGAAGAGCACGCGTACAGGGGCGGTTTCCGCCGGTCCATCGCTCAGGGCAGCATCGAGGGCTGCGCGCTTTTCTTCTCCGGTGATCAGCAGGTGCAGATGGGCCGCTGCGGTCAGCACCGGGGCGGTCAGGGTCAACCGAGGCTCGGGCGCGCCAGGCGCACGCATGGGCAAAAGCGGCGGCGCGTTCGCGTCAAGCGCCTCGGCCAGTTTGTCCGCGCCAGGGAAAAGCGAGGCGGTGTGCATATCCGCCCCCATGCCCAGCACGCACACCTCCAAGGGAAGGGCTGCGCGCACCCCTTCGCTTAGGCGCGGCAGCACATCCTCGGGCCTCCGAGCCTCGGCCACCAGAGGCACAAGGCGGGCGGCCCTTGCTTGATTGTGCAACAAGCTGCGGCGCAACAGGGCGGTGTTCGACCGCTCGGAGGTCTCGGGCACGAACCGCTCATCGGTCAGCAGAACATCCACCCGATCCCAGGCCAGCGCCCGCTGGCTGAGCGCTGTCAGAAACGGGCCGGGCGTGGTGCCGCCGGGCACCGCAAGCGTGGTCCGCGCGCGGGTGTCCAGACTTGCCTTCAACTGGTCACTGACACGCAGGGCCAGGCCAAGGGATAGCGCCTCGCGGTCAGGATAAGACAGAACATCGGGTGTCATCGGCAACTCCGCTGTGGTTGGCCCGTCCTAGCCGTGTGGCGCCGACGAGCGCAAGCCTCAGCGTGCGCGCGCTGAGGCTTGCCAGAGCGCAGCAAAGGGCTGTGAGACCGGGCAGCAGCATCAGAGGCGACACCGCCCCTCGGCACGGCCCAATAAAACCTTTTCGACACCACGACTTGGGAAAGGCCGCGCCCTGGCAAGAGGTCTTCAATAGCCTCAGTTCAGGATCCAAAATGGTTGCCAGGCTGAAACTACGATGGAAAAACCTCGCAAGACCCGCCCCTTCATTTTTGCAAAAATATCCCGGGGTCCGGGGCAGCGCCCCGGGGCAGACCCTATGAAAAGGTCGACCTGATGCAACGCACGGCTTCCAAAACGGAGGCTTCAACATCACCGATATGTGGCGTGTCGTGCAGCAAAGACACCGGAGCGTATCCGCGACGGGCTTAGCGATACAGAAAAGACTGCCCGCTTTCATCAAAGAGATGCAGCTTCTCGGGGGCCGCTGTCATACGCAGGCGTGTGCCCTTTTGGATCGGATGTATGCCCGCGAGTTTGGCGACCACTGGCTCGTCCCGGCCCTCGATCTGAAGATACAGCAGCGTGGTCTCGCCCAGCGCCTCTAGGATCGTGACAATCCCTTCAAAAAGATAGGCCCCGTCCTCGGCGGCAATATCCAAATCTTCGGGTCGCACGCCCAGCGACACGGTTGTGCCGCCATCCCCCGGCTGACTGGGGATCGGGGCGCTCGCCTGGCCGCCATGGGCGGTGGTCAGCGCGGTTTGCGCGCCGGTGGCGGAGACTTGCGCGGCCAATAGGTTCATCGAGGGCGAGCCGATGAACTGGGCCACAAAGGTGTTGGCGGGGCGTTCATACAGCTCTAACGGGGCGCCCACCTGCTCGATATCGCCGCCATGGAGCACCACGATCCGGCTGGCAAGCGTCATCGCCTCCACCTGGTCGTGGGTGACGTAGATCATGGTGGATTTCGGCATCTGCTCTTTGAGTTGCGCGATCTCGATCCGGGTGGCCACGCGCAAGGCCGCGTCCAGGTTCGACAGGGGCTCGTCGAACAAGAAAACCTTGGGGTCGCGCACAATGGCCCGACCAATGGCCACCCGCTGACGCTGCCCCCCCGACAGGGCCTTGGGCAGGCGGTCCAGATAGGGTTCAAGCTGCAAGATGCGCGCGGCATTCCCCACAGCCTCGTCAATCTCGGCCTTTGGCTTTTTGGCAATGGTCATGCCGAAGGCCATGTTGTCGCGCACGGTCATATGCGGGTAAAGCGCATAGGTCTGGAACACCATGGCGATGCCCCGT
>JBCBNR010000248.1:0-4835 GCA_039821665.1 Pseudomonadota bacterium | reverse complement strand
GATCTGACCGCCGAGATGATCACGGTGGAGGCGATTGGCCTGTCGAGCGCCAGCGCCACCCTGCCCGAGGCCCCCGGCACCCCCCAAGCCCCTGGCACAGCCACCATGTGGTCGAGCGGAGCGCCGTGCACCGTGCCCGTCCAGGCCCGCGAAAGCTTGGGCACAGGCGACACCGTCACGGGGCCCGCCATCATCTCGGAGCCGACTGGCACCACGGTGGTAGAGGACGGATGGCGCGCCCAGCGTCTGCCCAGCGGGGCCCTGGTGCTCGACCGTCACCAGCCTTTGCAGCGGGCCCAGGCGGTGGGCACCCAGGTTGATCCCATCATGTTGGAGGTGTTCAACAACCTCTTTATGTCGATTGCCGAGCAGATGGGCGCGACCTTGGCCAAAACCGCTGTGTCCGTGAACATCCGCGAACGATTGGATTTCTCCTGCGCGCTGTTCACACCCACGGGCGATTTGGTGGCCAACGCCCCCCATGTGCCGGTGCATCTTGGGTCGATGAGCGCGAGTGTCCGCTCGATCCTGCGCAGTTGCGGCACACAGATGCGCCCGGGCGATGTCTTTATGATGAACGACCCCTTTGACGGTGGCACCCATCTGCCCGATGTCACCGTGGTAACACCGGTGTTCGACGACAGCGGCAAAGACATCCTCTTTGTCGTGGCCTCGCGGGGACATCATGCGGATATCGGTGGCAAAACGCCGGGCTCTGCCCCACCCGACAGCCGTCATATCGACGAAGAAGGCGTGGTCATCCGAGCCTTCAAACTGGTGGATCAGGGCACGTTGCGCGAGGCTGAGACGCGCGCGCTGCTGGCCACTGCCCGGTATCCGTGCCGCAACATCGCCCATAACCTGGCGGACCTGGCCGCACAAATCGCGGCAAACGCCACCGGGGCGGCTGAGTTGCGCAAAGCCATCGCCCAGTTCGGGCTGGCCACTGTTCATGCCTATATGCGCCACGTCCAAGACAATGCAGAGGAAAACGTCCGCCGCGTCCTCGATGTGTTGGAGGATTGCGCCTACCGCTACACACTGGACAACGGATCTGAGTTGCACGTGGCCATTCGCGTGGATCAAGCCGAGCGCAGCGCTGTGATCGATTTCACCGGCACATCGCCCCAGGATGCGCTGAACTACAATGCCCCCCTGGCGGTGTGCCATGCGGTGGTGCTTTATGTGTTTCGCACCCTGGTAGGCTCGGCCATCCCGATGAACGAAGGGTGTCTTAAGCCCCTGAAAATCATCGCCCCGATTGGCAGCTTCATTCACCCGCGCGACCCCGCAGCGGTCATCTCGGGCAATACGGAGGTCTCACAATCCATTGCCGAGGCGCTCTATTGCGCACTCGGCGTGCTTGCGGGCAGCCAGGGCACGATGAACAACTTTGTCTATGGCAATAATGCCATTCAGAATTACGAGACGATTTGTGGCGGCACAGGCGCTGGCCCTGGCTTTGCAGGGGCATCCGCTGTGCACTCGCACATGACCAACACACGCATGACCGATCCAGAGGTGTTGGAGGCCCGGTTCCCCGTGCGCGTCCACCGGTTCGAGATCCGACAAGGCTCGGGCGGGCACGGGCGGTGGCTCGGCGGGGATGGGATCCTGCGCGAGGTCGAGTTTTTGGAGCCAATGACCGCAACGGTCCTGTCATCGCGGCGCAAACATGCAGCCCCGGGCTTGGACGGCGGCGAGCCGGGCAAAACCGGGCGCAACAGCATCCTGCGCGCAGGTGGCGAGGTGGAGCACTTGCACGGCAACGACCACGCTGAAATGGCGCCAGGGGACCGGTTCGTGATCGAAACCCCAGGCGGCGGCGGCTGCGGCGAGGTCTAGGCCCCGATCGCATTGATGGCAGACGGGACCCCGCCTTGGCGCGTACAAGGCAGGTAGTCCCTGAATGCCCAAATTTTCAGTGGGTTATCTTGCAACCTTAAGTGTTCACTCCAGCCCAAACACAACCGTCACGCTTGCGCCATAGCCCACCTCGCCCGCAGACACGGGCACATCACTGGCCAGTGCCATCTCGGCCCTTGCCATGGGCATGGGGCGCGGGCCCTGGCCGTGCTCGTCAATGCGCAGCACCGGGCCCAAGGTGACGTTCAGCCCATCGGTGTACAGCTTGGCCCGAGCCAATGCGTCTGCCACCGCGCGTTTGCGCGCCTCCTCAATAAGGGGATCAGGGTCTTGCACCGCAAAAGACAGCCCGTTGAGCGTGTTCAGCCCCGCCTCTGTCACCGCCGACAGCACAGCGCCCAAACCGTCCAGATCGCGCACCCGCACCTGCACCAGATTGCTGGCGCGATACCCGACCAGCGTTCTGGCGGTGCCGTCGCGCGGGCGCGTGTATTCCGGGTTCAACTGCAATTGACGGGTCTGAATATCGCGCGCGGCGATCCCGGCTTGGGTCAATTGAGCCTGGATCTCTGTCATTTTGCGCGCGTTTTCGTCCATCGCCTCGGCGGCGGTTTCGGCTTGGGTTGTCACGCCCAAGGTCAACAGCGCCATATCCGGCACCGCGTCCACCTGCGCCTGCCCCGTCACAGTGATCTGGCGCGTCATCTCTTGTGCAGCCATAGGTTGGGAGAACAGAACCGAGATAAGACACAGGGCACCCAGACGAACGGATAGGGGGAAACGAGGCATAACCTCTCCTTTAAGATTGGTTTTTATGGCGTTGCCAAAGAGATCCCAGTTTGTCGCGGATTTTCGCTGATTGCAAAAGGGCTCGACCGTGACAAACAGGGGGCACTGTCCCTATACTGACGCCCAGGACAATCGGTACCGAATTTCGGCACCTTTCGGTCGGTGGCAGATGGGCCTGACGCCGCAGCTGAACCTAAGAGGAGTAGCGTAGGGGGCATGACATCGGTGCAACACAGTTTCGCACTGGATTTGTCTGGCGAGGGCATCGCCCTGTTCCTGCGCCCGCCCAAGGCCGCGTGGGAAGAGGCGGCGCGCATCCCGGTCCAACTCAGTTCGCTGTCATCGGATATGGCCGCACTGCGCAAATTGGCCAGCGATTGCGGCTGTGCCGGGGGCGAGGTGACCGTTTGGTTGCCCTTCGATCAGGTGCGCCTTGCGGCGCCCGATCAAACAGTGCCCAAGGATCATGCCAGCGACACCGCCCCTCGGCGCGAGATCGAAATGGCCGAAGGGGCCCCAGCACCGGCCCTGCCAAAGGCGATCATTCCAAGGGCCACCCTGGCAGAGACGGATGCGTTTTTGCGCGAACACGGATTCGCGCCCTTGCGTTATTCCACCCGCTATCCTTTGGCCGAGACCGGAACGCACCCGGTCTTTGCCTATGCCACCCCGCGCAAACTGCCCTTGGTACCCTTTGCCGCCGCCGCTGCGGTGGTCCTTGGTTTGGGTCTGGGCGGCATGGGCGTGTGGACCTACATCTCGTCCATCGATGCGCCCCCCGAACATCAGGCCTTCTCGCCCGATTTGGGCTGGTACGAAGGGGCGCAGACCGCGGACCTGACCGCCTCCGCCGGGGATATGCCCCATGATGTGGCGGTCACCCAGTTTTTGGCCCCGCCCAGGGCCACGCCGGCCCAGACCTTCACGCCGCCAAGTGCCCCTCCGACAACCGCGCCCGCGCTAACGACCGTGGCGGCCCTGCCGCCGCAAGACCTTGGCCCTGCGGCCCCATCGGAGGTCGCGATCACAACACTCGGCTCGGCGGAGTGGCGCATTTGGGCCCCCAGCGATTTGACGACCGAACAAGCGCGCCCCGATCTTTGGACAGGCGGCGTGGCCCTGTCCGCTCCTGCCCGCCTGAACGCGCCGGTGGCCAGCCAAATGCCAAATGTCGCTGCCCCTCTCGCACTGCCCTGGCTGGCGGAGGTGACGACTGCCACCCTGCCCGGCAGCGCCGATCCGCTGTTTATGCGCCTTTCGTCAAACCAAACCGCGCGTTTGGCCGAGTTGCCCTTGCGGTGGGATTGGACCCCCGGCACCGCCTTTGCCTCGTTGGACCAAGATCCTGTGGGACGCGACGTACAGCTAGACCTGCTGGATGAAAGCCCCCGGATTTGGAGCTTGCTGGCCCGCGCCCAGCCCTATTCGGGCTCGGAGATCCCCCAGATCACCATGTCCGAGCCTGACTTGCGTGCGCGCGGGGCGCCAGTGCGCCTACGCTCGGATACGCTCTTGGTGCAACCGCTCAGCGACAGCCTGGGCGGTCAGGATCTTTACGCATTGACCGAGATCGCGCAGGCGCGCTTCGATGCCATCGCCCGGGCGGAGGCGGCGCAGCCGCTGACCGTGCGCCTGGGCGACACGCTCAACGCCCTTCCGCAGATCAGTCTCGGAGGATCTGGGCCACTGCGCGCGGACAGTGCGCCGCCAAAAACGCTGTTCGCCCCACCTACAGCGGCCCGGGTGCGCGTGGCCGCGGTGAACCCGACAGGTTTGCTTGATCCTTTCGAGTTTTTGCCGCGAGAGGCGCGCCCGGTGCGCGTGATCTCTCAAACACCCGACATTCGGCCTGTGCCGCGCCCAGAAGGTCTGGCAGCACCGCAGGTGGACCCTGCCGACGAACCGCAAGAAACGCCAACGGTGCGGCGCAGTTTGCCCCGC
Source organism: Pseudomonadota bacterium (assembly GCA_039821665.1). Classification (GTDB taxonomy): domain Bacteria; phylum Pseudomonadota; class Alphaproteobacteria; order Rhodobacterales; family Rhodobacteraceae; genus CANLSM01. The sequence continues at coordinate 239 of JBCBNR010000248.1, read as the reverse complement.
ACCCCGCCCGATGCGTTGATCAACCCAAGTGCGGAGCCGGGTTTGGACCAGGTGTCCCGGGACGCGTTGCGCCCAGAGGCGGAGCCGACCTTCCCCGACACGAGCCCGCCCACGGCACCGTTGGAGCTGGATCTCTCCGCCACCGAAGATGAGATCACGGTTGCAGATCGCATACAAACGCTCAGCCAGCCGACGCCGTCCCCCTTCCTGGGCCTGTTGCCAGGCAACCCGCCTGCGCC
>JBCBNR010000247.1:0-4862 GCA_039821665.1 Pseudomonadota bacterium | reverse complement strand
CCATTGAGCCGTAGAGGAAGAACTCCATGATCGACTGGGCCTGGCTGATGGAAAATGCGCTGGCGATGGTGCCAAGCAGGCTGCCTGCGCCGGGCCCTGGATGCAGCCGGAATTCCCCATGTGAATAATCCCAGCCACATCGTGCCTGTGATGGTGAAAGACCCGGTGAAATGCAAAATGATCTCGGACATCTTGCTGGATCAGTACGGGATCTATGTCCAACCGATCAATTATCCCACAGTGCCCAAAGGCACCGAGCGCTTGCGCTTTACACCGGGTCCCATGCACTCGGACGCGGATGTGGACCACCTGGCCCACGCGCTGAACGCGTTGTGGTCGCAATGTGCCCTATCGCGGGCGGTGGCGTGATCAAAACCAACTGGTAAGGGCACGCAGCGCTGAGCGCGTGCCTTTCGGCAAGCAGCGCTAAAATGACAGCGAGAAGCTCGCCCCGGCGGAGACGCTGACATCATCGTCAGAGGTCAGGTTGCCAAGCGCCCCACCCACGGTGAATTGCGAGCGTTCGGTGATCTGGCCCGTCACACCCACATTGGCCGACAAGTTCAGGCGATCGGCCTCATAGGTGTCCCCGAAAATCTCGGCGTCCTCGGTGGTTTGCAGATCATAGGCCACTGAGACACCGCCAAAGGGTTCCACCACCAAGCCGCCGGGGGTGAAAATCGGGCGTCCCACCTCGATCCCCGTGGTCAGGGTGGTGAAGGTGTCGCTTTGGGCTTCAATTTCTTGGTCCAGCGCATCGCGATGTGCCTCTTCGGTCTCGCGCCCTGTGGTAAGGCCGATGCTGGGCGAGATGCGCCAAGCGGTGCCCAGCTCGTAGGTGCCGGTCATGTTCGCCGACAGAACCACGTCGCTGGTGTCAAAGCTGAAATCATTTCCCGGAACCGGGTCGACGATGTCCGTGGTGCCGCGTCCCAGCGACACAACCCCGTCGGCCACCCAGCGTGGGCCGAGGGCATAGGCGGCATAGACGCCCACGCTGACCGTATCTGCCTCCAACCGGCTGTCATCGATGGAGATGTCATAGCCACTGCGGTCGGACACCACATAGCCACCCAACGACACCCGCCCCGTGTGCGAGGTGTGGTCGATCCCCAAAATCATCGATGTGACACCGCCATCATAGCCAAAATCCTGGCTTGCGTCGGGTGTCTCACGCTCAGCACTTAGCCTGCGCACATCCATCCATGGGGTCCAAATGGAGGGGCTTTGGGATTGGCTGGAGCGTTGCACAAGCTCGCCATCGGACTGCAACCCGGGCTGTGCGCGCAAGAACACATCCGCAAGGCGGTTGCGCACGGCCCTCACCTCGCCAAGGCTGCGGGTTTGAAACGCACTGCCGCCAACCACGCAATTGCCCACAGCGCCGGTCACGCCCGGGGCCGCACCGATCACGCCCGGGGTGCTTGCCACACACTGGGCTTGGGCCTGCTGCGGCGCAACAAAAACGCCTCCGAGCGCCAAAGCGGCACCGAGGGAAAGTCTTAACAATTGCTGCACAAAACTGGTCATAAGCGTCATATAGCATGGAATCAGACCACTATGTGGCACTGCACAAGGTGTTGACCCAACTGTGATCTTTCTCCCACAGTGCTTTTGCGCACATTTTATGAACCTCTTGGGGCTACCCCGCGTCATAACAGCTGAAAAGGACAGCCCATGTCCCCAATGATCGACCCGGATCAGCCGCTTTTGGCCCGCATCGCCACCGGTGATCGCGCCGCCTTCAGCGCGCTGCATGCCCGCCATGCGACGCGGGTGTTCAGGTTTCTCATGGGGCTGACCCGGGCCGAGCCGTTGGCGGAGGATTTGACGAATGAGACCTTTATCGAGGTATGGCGCAAGGCAGGCAGCTTTCAGGGGCGCGCCAAGGTGGGCACTTGGATCCTTACCATCGCGCGCAACAAGGCGCTCAGCCAGTTTCGCAAACGCGCAGAGGAGCCTTGGGATGCGGACGCCGCCGCTGAACTGGCCGATGACGGCGACACGGGCGAGATTGCCTTGGCCAAGCAGGACAAGGCGGACAAAATGCGCGCCTGCATCGCGGCCTTGCCCCCGGCCATGCGCGAGGTGGTGGACCTTGTTTATTATCAGGAAAAATCAGTGGCAGACTGCGCAGAGATCCTCGGGATCCCCCAAAACACCGTCAAGACGCGCATGTTTCACGCCCGCAAGAAGCTGGGCGACGGGTTTCGCCGCGCTGGCATCGATCGGGGGTGGCCATAATGGAAATGCGTGAACCGACGGAGCTGGAACTGCTGATCCCATGGTATGTGGCCGGCACCCTGGACGCGGAGCAGATGGAACAGGTTCAGGCCGAGATGGCCCGCGATCCAAACTTCGCCGCCCAGGTCGCCGACGCGGTCGAGGAGGCAGGCGAGGTGCGTCTTGCGGCCGAGGCCCTGGGACAGCCCTCGGCCCAGGCGCACAGCGCTTTGATGGCGGCCATCGACGGGGAGCCTGCGCGCAGCCCCGGCCTATGGGCCCGGATCAGCGGCGCCTTGGATGGGTTCGGGCTCAGCGCTCGACCCGCGCGCCTGGCCTTTGCCGCAGCTTTGGCTGCGATCTGCGTGCAAGCGGTGTTCCTCGCAACCCCTGCGCCGGAGCAGGCTGCGTTCGAAACCGCCTCCGGCCCGGCAGAGGGCGGCGTTGCCCCGGACCATGTGGTTCTGGTGACGTTTGTGCCCCAGGCGACGATGGCCGATGTCTCGACCTTGGTCACAACGCTGAAGGGCGATGTGATCTCGGGGCCCAAGGGCGGATACTTCCGGGTCAGCTTTGCCTCTGAGGACGCGGCGCGGGCAGCGGTGCTGCAATTCACCGCCGCACAGGACCTCGTGGGCTTCGCGGTGTTGGAAGACTAGACCATGCCAGCTGCGCCAAGACCTCTTCGCGCGCGCATGCTTTTGGCGCTGGCGGGCAGGGGATGGCCCGGGGTGCTTGGCCTATCACGCGTGCTCAAGGGCGTCTGCGCCTTACCCAAGCATAAGACGCGCGGGGCCGTAGTGGCAGGGCTCTTGGATGCAGCGCCCGCCACGACCCGTTTTGCTAGGGCGCCGCAATGGATGTCCCTTGGCCGAAGCGAGGACAGGCCCGTACGGGCCCACCGCCTGCGCCCGGGCCCTCGCATGTGGCTGACGGGCAGGTGGATCGTTGTGGCGCTGGCCTTGGTGCTGATGACCGCGACCCTTGCCGAGGCGCAGCGCAGGATTGTGATCCGCCCGCCCACGGGCAAGCCCGTGCGTCCGACCCTACCAGCGCCACGCCCTGAGGCAACGCCACCCGCAAGCGTCACGCCAGCCCGCCCTGAGACGCGCGCGCCCACCCCCCAGGCCGAGCCGCCGCGCGGGACAGGGACGGGCCGCCGCCCAAACCTACAGGTGCCGTCCGCCCCGCGACCCGCGCCGCGTCCGGTCCTTGCCGGGTTGGTGGCGGAGCGCGATTTTCGCGCGCGCACCGTTTTGGTGCGCCTGGTAACGGGGGCCGCTGCCCCAGATCTGGCCACCGCTCTTGCCCCGTTGGACCTGGATGTTCTGGACAGCCACAGCAGTGCGCTTTTGCAGGGCGTTGTCCTGCGCCTAGGGCTGGGCACCGTCCCGTTGGAGGAGGTGATCACAGCGCTTTCGCCCCAGGCTGAAGTGGTGCTCGCAAGCCCCGAGATGCTGTTTCGCACGGTCGCAGGCGACGCACCGCCCGCGCCGCAATACGCGCTGGCATCGGTCAATCTGCCCAGCGACGCGGCGGCGCGCGATGTGCGCATCGCAGTCATCGACACGGGCGCTGACCTTGCCCATCCGGAGCTGGCGCAGGCCCAGGTGCTGTCCTACTCGGGTCTGTCCGACCGCGCGTACGAGGCCGCTGACCACGGCTCGCGCATACTGGGCATTTTAGGCGCGCGCAGCAGGCTCAGCGGGGTTGCCCCCGGCGCGCGCTATCTGTCGGCCCAGGCCTTTGCGCCCGAGGCTGACGGGCGCAGCGCGGTCGCCGGCACGTTCGATCTGATCCGTGCGCTGGACTGGGCGGCAGGCGAAGGGGCGCAGGTGTTCAACCTAAGCTTTGCAGGTGCGCCCGACCGGATGCTGGCCCAAGCCCTTGGCCCTCTGGTCGCGCGCGGGGCCGTTCTCGTGGCCGCCGCGGGCAATGGCGGGGCGCAGGCGCGCCCGGCCTTTCCCGCGGCACGCGCGGGCGTTTGGGGGGTGACGGCCATCGATGGCACCGGCGCGCTTTACGCCCAGGCGACCCCTGGCCCCCATGTGGATTTGGCCGCCCCGGGTGTGGACATCCTGAGCATTTCCGTGGGCGGGGGGTATGGTCTGGACAGCGGCACCTCGCTGGCCGTTGCCCATGTGGCCGGGGCCGCGGGGCTGGTGCTGTCCACCGCCCCGGATCTGAGCAGTGATGCGGTGCTGGCCCGTTTGCAAGCCGCCGCCAAAGACCTTGGCGCGCCGGGCAAAGACGAGCGGTTTGGCGCGGGTGCCCTGAACATCGGCGCCGCGATCGCGAGGCCTTAGGCCAAGGCGCAAGGCCCGCATCCCTGCGATCTGCGCTTCGCTGACCAAGCACGGCTTCTGCGCGCAGCACCCCACACGCACCCATCCCGGTGCGACCGTGCCACATGGCCAAGTTTTGAAGAGGTAGCGTAGCTTGGGCGTGCCGGATCAACGCCCGCCCCTGGCCCCCCGCGCGATCTGCGGCTTGCCCCGGCCCACACTCTGGCCTAACGCTCATACCCACATGACCACCACTGAGATTGATCCCCCCCGTGCGCCGCTCTCTTGGGCGGGCGAGACCCGTGCGTTGATGGCGCTCGGCCTGCCGCTGATCGGCGGCCATCTGGGTCAGGT
>JBCBNR010000246.1:0-4869 GCA_039821665.1 Pseudomonadota bacterium | reverse complement strand
AGAAAAGGCGCCACAATCGAACGGGCGAAACTCTCGCCACTGTCGGGCGCGGGATAGGCCACCACTTCTGCCGTGCTGATCAGCCGATGGGCCTTGCGTGTCATCAGGTCGGGATCACCAGGGCCTACGCCCACACCAAAAAGAACCCCGCTCATCGCGTCCAAACCCATTGGGTGACGGGCATCAAGGCGCGCCAGCCGCGAAAAGGGCCCACAGGCTCGGCCCGGGAGATGCTCAGCTTGGTCAGACGACCGCCATGGGTCGCGTGCAAATCGATCAACAGCGCCTCGCTTTCTAGGGTCACCGCATTGGCCACCAGGCGGCCATGGGCGGGAAGAGCCGCAAGGCTGGCCTCCACCGCAGCCACGGACAAACCACCGCCGATAAACACCGCGTCCGGTTGGGCAAGGCCCTCCAAGGCCTGCGGCACCCGGCCTTCGATCAGGCGCAACCTTGGGGTGCCCAGTCGCGTTGCATTCTCGCGCGCCATGGCCAGACGGGCGGCGTTGTGGTCCACGCCCACCGCCTCGCCATCCCGGGCCAGTCGCAAAAACTCCACCGCGACGGAGCCACAGCCGCAGCCCAGATCCCACAAGCTGGCCCCGGGAAACGGGGCAAGGGCCGCGACGCTGACCGCGCGCACCTCGGCCTTGGTCATTTTGCCGTCCTGCACAAAGGCCGCATCGGGCAGGCCGGGGCCAGGGGCCAGGGGCACGGTTCCGCCCTCCACCCGGCATGTCACAGCCAGCACATGGAACGCGGGCATGTTCGTCCAGGCATCCTGTGCTGTGCCGTCATGGCGGGTCTCGCGCGCGCCCCCCAAAGCGCCCAGCACGCTCAGGCTCGAGGCGCCATAGCCGTGCGCGCGCAACAGGGCGGCCACCTCTGCGGGGGTGTCGCCATCACGGGTGAGCAAAAGCATCCGTCGGTTGGGCGCAAAATGGGGGATCACCTGTTCCACCGCACGGCCATGGACCGTGGCGGTGGTCAGGTCTGCAAGGCTCCACCCCAGCCGGGCGGCGGCCCATTGGAACGCGGAAAGCTGGGGAAAGATCTCCATCTGATCGGCTGGAATGGCCTTCAAAAGCCGCGCGCCGACAGAGTACCACAGCGGATCGCCCGTGGTCAGGATCGCAAAGGGGCGGCCGCGATGGGCCAGGATCGCATCGACCATGGCATCAAACGGGCTGGGCCAGGTCATGCGCGTGGCCGAGAAGCGCTCGGCCAAGCCATGGTGCCGGTCCCCGCCCAAGATCACTTCTGCCCGCTCCAGTGCTTTCAGGGCCCCGGGCGACAACCCGTCCAGGCCGTCCTCGCCGATGCCGATCAGGGAAATCCATGGCGTCTGGGGGGTCACACTCATCGACCGTCCCCTTCCAAGCCCAAGGTCAAGGCGTTTACGGCCGCAGACGCCAGGGCCGAGCCCCCGCGCCGCCCTTGCAGGGTCAGAAACGGCACATGGTGGGGCAAGCTGGCCAGGGCCTCCTTGCTCTCGGCGGCGCCGACAAACCCCACGGGAAAGCCCAGGATCGCAGCGGGCCTTGGCCCGCCTGCCAAAATCATCTCCAACAAATGGAACAAGGCTGTCGGCGCGTTGCCGATGGCCACCAAAGACCCCTCCAACCGGTCGCGCCACGCCTCCACCGCCGCGGCCGAGCGGGTGGTGCCAAGGCGTTGCGCGCGCGGTGCGGTGTCTGGATCGTTGAGGGTGCACAGCCGCTCCACCCCGTCGGGCAGGCCACGGGGGATGATGCCCGCGCGCACCATTTCGCAGTCGCAAAAGATAGGTGCGCGCGCGGACAGGGCCGCCTGTGCGGACGCCAGAAGATCGGGGGAGGCCCGCAGATCGCCCGCCAGATCGGTCATGCCACAGGCATGGATCAAGCGGATGGCCACGGGGTGCAACGCCAGGGGCAGATGATCGAGCCGCGCCTCGGCCCGCACGGTGGCAAAGCTTTGGGCATAAATCGCCTTTGGGTCTTTTTCGTATGTGATCGGGGCGCGTGGGGCCAACAGATGCTCGCATCCAAGGCCAAGGATCCAGGCCTCTTCTTTGACGATCTGCGTCCGCTGGGGGGCGGTGATATCCTGTGGCCCCTCGAACAGCCGTGCCAGTTGCCCGTCACGATCCAATTGGGCAAAGCGCGCCGCGGTGCTGCGGACCTGGGCCTGATCCTTGATCTCCCCCGGGGCAGGTTCAAAGGGCACAAGCGAGGGGTAGACCTCCGCCAGAACCGTGCCCGCGCTGGGGGTCTGCAATCCGGTGTCGATGGGCCAGACTTCAGTGTCCGGATCGGAGCTGAGATGGACGACCAGGGGCAAACCGGTCAGCGCTTGCGACCCGACGGAGCCTGTGCCGGTCAACTGCCACAGGGATTTGGGATGGGCACCGCGCGCCTTGGCATAGGTCTCGGCCAGGCGAAACTCCGGCACGGTGTCAAACCGGCCCTTGGTGGGCGCAAGGGCGCTGTATCGCCCTGTGTGCTGGTGGGGATGGCCCCAAAAGGGCGCACCCTCCGCCACCCATCGGTCCGCAAGGGCAAAGCGGGTGTTGGCGTTGCTGGCCTTGTCCTCCAGCTCGTCCGAAATCCGCGCCCAAAGCGCGCGGGCGTCCGCCGCGCCGGCGAGCAGTTTGGCGCTGCCCGCGGGATAGCCAAAGGGAAAGTCAAACCCGATCAGCACCCGGCGGCCTTGGGCGCGCAAGGCGGCCCGCAGCTCTTCGAGCTGTGCCCGGGCTTTGGCCCGGGTGGTCGGGTTTTCGCACCCGACCAGGCCGCCCTTCGCCCCTGATCCCGCGTCTTTCGACGGGGTGACCGCCACATGGGCCCACCAAATGCTGTCCGCGCCCGATTTGGGCGTGGCATTGGCGGACCAATCCACGATCACAATGTCATCAAAGAGCGTCACCTGCGCGTCAGTCTTGGGGTTTTACATGCTTGCGCACGCTCTCGGGCCCATGGGGGTGCTGTGCATGGGGGTATGGCGCGTGGTGGTGGTGATGGTCATGGTCATGACCGGGGCATGATCGTGGCCTTGGTCGTGGTGCTCGTGGCCGTGTCCCACGCCGTCCAACCGGCAGGCCCCGGTGCAAAACGCATCGCACAAGGAACAGTCTTCCACGTTCGAGCCTGGCGCGCTCGCGCCTTGCCCTTCCACATGGTGGTGATGGCTTTCCTGGGGTGCGCCCACTTCCGCCTCGAAGCCCAACACTTGCGCGCGATATTTGCACATCGCGCAGTTCATAGCGTTTTGCCCCTCCAGGATTTCGGTCACCCGCTCGGCAAACGTCTGGAGAACCTGCGGATGGTCGTTCAGATATCCCGCTTTGACGAATTGGGTGCCCGGCTCTCGCGCCGCGACCATGTCCGTAAAGCCATAAATCCGGTCAATCAGAATGCCTGTGAACAGGAAATAGGGAAACACCACGACCCGACGATAGCCAAGCCGCGCGACATGGTCCAAGCACGGCTCCACCAACGGAAAAGTGACCCCTGAATAGCCAACCTCACACCAGCCAAAGCCCATGCCCTCCCACAGCATCCGCGCGATCTTGGAGACATTGGAGTTTGCATCCGGGTCCGACGCGCCGCGCCCGATCACCACCAAACAGGTCTCGGCCAAGGGCACCGGCTCGCCGCTGGCATCGGCCTGGGCCACCGCCGTTTGGATGCGGTCGGCGGCGGCGGCGATCATTTTGGGATCGACCCCAAGCTCTCGCCCGTATTTGACCTCCACCCCGTGGGTCTTGGCATAGGTGTTCAGCACGGTGGGGATGTCATTCTTGGCATGCATCGCGGCAAACAGCATGCCGGGCACCGCCAAGATCCGCGAACAGCCCTTGGCGCGCAGGGCATCCAAGCCGTCGCGGATCACTGGGTTCGCAAATTCCAAATAGCCGTAATCCACCTCCCAGTCCGATGGCAGATAGCCCGGCAATTTCTCGGCCAAAACCGCAAACTCATCCACCGCCGCCTGGCTGCGAGAGCCATGGCCGCAGATCATCACACCGGTCTTGGTCATGCTTGAAACTTTCTTTTGTCGGCCCGCATTGGGGCCATCGCACCCCGGGGGCGTGCAAGACGCTGCTCAGTCACCAAACGCATCCAGGGCCTCCTGCTCAAAGGTCAAAGACGCCCCTGGCCCGCGCGGCCCATGGCCGCGACAGCCCTGACGATGATGCGCGCGCAGCCCCCTGTTTGGGTCGGCCCGGCCCGCCTCTTCCGCTCAGCCCAAAGGCATCGTCTAAGGCCTCACGGCTATCACCGCGCCCCTGGGCGGGCAAGAGCAGATGCACGGCCTCAAACCCTCGCGCGAACACGCCCCATCGGCTTTCCCCAAATACTCATATTCACCGCTCCGCCAAAGCGGCCCGTTTGCCCGCCAAAGAGGCCGCGATGACCCCAAGGGTGACCAGCCCGATCAACAGCGTGGACAGCGCGTTGATCTCAGGGCTGACCCCAAGGCGCACGGCCGAATAGATCCGCATCGGCAAGGTCGTCGCCCCCGGGCCTGAGGTAAAGCTCGCGATCACCAGATCATCCAGCGACAGCGTGAAGGCCAGCAGCCAACCCGCGATGACCGCGGGTGCGATGATCGGCAAGGTCACCGACACAAACGCATCCAGTGGGCTACAGCCCAGATCCCGCGCCGCCTCCTCCAAGCTGCGATCAAAACTGACGAGGCGGGACGAGACCACGACCGAGACAAAACACATGGAGAACGTGGCATGGGCCAGAACGATGGTTGTCAGCCCCCGCTCCACCCCCAGGGAGATAAACAGCAGCAACAGCGACAGGCCGGTGATCACCTCAGGCATCACCAAGGGCGCGTAGACCATGCCCGAAAACAGCGTGCGTCCTGCAAACCGAC
>JBCBNR010000245.1:0-4910 GCA_039821665.1 Pseudomonadota bacterium | reverse complement strand
CTTTGAGCGCATCCGTGACGCCGATCACCGCGCATTCGGCAACTTCTGGAAGGCCGGCCAGCACCTCCTCCATGGCACCCGTGGACAGACGGTGGCCCGCCACATTGATCACATCATCGGTGCGCGCCATGATCCGCAGATACCCGTCTTCGTCCAAGGTGCCCGCATCGCCCGTCTCGTAATAGCCCGGGAAGGTGGTCAGATAGCTTTTCTCGAACCGTGCATCGGCGTTCCATAGGGTGGGCAATGTGCCCGGCGGCAGGGGCAGTTTGATGACCACTGCGCCCAATTCTCCGTTTGGAACGGGCTGACCGCCCTCGTCCAGAATCTCCACTTGATAGCCGGGCATAGCCACGCAAGGAGAGCCGAGCTTGACCGGCAACAGCCCCAGCCCCAGCGGGTTGGCGGCCACCGAAAACCCGGTTTCCGTCTGCCACCAATGGTCGATCACGGGCACGCCCAGATGGTCCTGGGCCCAAATGATTGTGTCGGGATCCGCCCGTTCCCCCGCCAAAAACAGACTTTTCAGGCAGCTTAGATCATAGTCTTTGATGAAAGACCCCTCGGGATCCACGCGCTTGATCGCGCGAAACGCTGTGGGTGCTGTGAACAGCGATTTGACGTTGTGCTCGGAGATGACCCGCCAGAACGTGCCTGCATCGGGCGTGCCCACGGGCTTGCCTTCGAACACAATGGACGTGCAGCCCGCAAGCAAGGGCGCATAGCAAATATACGAGTGTCCCACGACCCAGCCCACATCGGATGCGGCCCAGAACACCTCGCCTGGGTCGATGTCGTAGATGGCCTTCATGGTCCACAGCAACGACACCGCATGCCCGCCCGCAGGGCGCACCACGCCCTTGGGCTGACCGGTGGTCCCAGAGGTATACAGGATGTACAGCGGGTCGGCACCGCCTATGGGCACGCAGTCCGCCGCGGGGGCCGTGGCCATCGCCTCGGCCATATCCTCGTCTCGGCCCTGGGTCAGGTCGGCCAAAGACTGCTCGCGCTGGTGGATCAGGCAAAAGTCGGGCTTGTGGGTCGCAAGCGTGATCGCCTCGTCCAACAGCGGCTTATAGGGCACCACGCGCCCAGGCTCGATCCCGCAGGAGCCTGCGATGATCCCCTTGGGCGTCGCATCGTCGATGCGCACCGCAAGCTCGTTGGCCGCAAAGCCCCCGAAGACCACCGAGTGTACCGCACCTATACGTGCGCAGGCCAGCATCGCCACCACTGCCTCGGCCACCATGGGCATATAGATGATCACCCGGTCGCCTTTGCCCACGCCCCGCGCTTGCAAGGCCCCGCCCAGACTCGCGGTCAGGTCTTGCAACTCGGCATAGGAGATTTTGCGCTGCGCACCCGTGATCGGGCTGTCATAGATCAGCGCTGTGCGCGCGCCATTGCCTGCCTTCACATGGCGGTCCACCGCGTTGTAGCAGGTGTTCATCTGGCCATCGGCGTACCAGCGGTAAAACGGGGCGGCGCTGTCATCCAAGGCCGCCGTCGGTGGGCGGGTCCACTCTATGGCCTCAGCGGCCTCCATCCAAAAGCCTTCAGGGTCTTGCTGCCACTTGTTGTATACATCCCTATAGCTCACCGCCCTCTCCTTCTTCTTGTCCTTGGTATTTGTCAGTCTTCGTCCAGCGCCGTTCGGTCGAACCGCCGCAACGTGTCTGTGATTGTCAGCCACGGCGTCGCCTCGGCGTGGTGCACATGCATCCGCGGGGTCACCTCCCCTTGGGTAAGCTGTGCGATGTAGAAATGGATCTCGCCGGGGAACCGTTCGGCGCGATAGGCCATGGGCGTCCCGCACGTCCCGCAAAACGAGCGGGTGACATCCGCCCGGCAAAAGGTGGCAGGCTTTGCGCCGGTCCAGGCCCAATCCCCATCGCGGACCCCGAAAAAGGCCGCGACCGGCGCGCCGCAATTGCGCTTGCAGCTGTCGCAATGGCAATAGGCCGACCACAGCGGTTTGCCCGTGACCTCCCAGGTCACGTCCCCGCACAAACAGGCACCTGCATAGGCGCTCATTGGGCGTCCTCCATGGACAGCGCGCGGCAATAGGCCAGCCAGTCGCCCATGTCCCGACCCTGGGGTGGGCCAGCAGCCGCGTCCCTGGGGCGCGGTTGTTGGCGCGGTTGGATCTGAGCCGCGAATGCCGCCCCCTCCTCCGAGACACCTGCGCCGCCGGCACCATCGCCGCCCTTGGCTGCGGTCTTGGGATCTTGGCTTGGGGTTTTGCCAGCGACCTTCGAGGGGGGCCCACCCTCCGCTGCGCCAAAAGCGCTGAGGAACGGTCCGCAGGCAAGCGGGCCAAGGCCTGGCACTTGAACCGTTTGCGCCCAGGCTGGAGCCGCCACGAGCCCTGCCATCAGCGCGAGGCTTGCCCCGGTTGCCCTACCCATAGGTGGCCACCGTTGTGCCTGCCAGGGCCGAGATGTTCAGCAACCCCCGTGCGGTGATCGACGGGTTCACCACATGGGCTTTGTTGCCCATGCCCATCAAAATCGGCCCAACTTCCAACCCTGAGGCCCGGGTTTTCAGCACATTGCGCACGCCCGAGGCCGCATCCGTATTGGCAAAAATCAGCGTATTTGCCGGGCCAGCCAAGCGGCTTCCGGGGAAGATCCGCGCGCGGATCTCGGGATCAAGCGCTGCATCGCAGGTCATCTCGCCTTCGTAGACAAAATCCCGAGGTTCCGCGTCCAAAATCTCCAACGCCGCGCGCATACGCCGCCCAGAGGACGTGTCGAGATTGCCAAACAGCGAGTTCGAGCACAGTGCAATCGCAGGCTCGATCCCAAAGCGGCGCACATGGCGCGCGGCGGCCAACACCGTCTCGGCAATCTGCTCGGCCGTGGGTTCTGCGTGAACCTGGGCGTCGGCCACAAACAGCGGACCATCCTCCAAGATCACCAGGGCCAACGCGCCCACCGGGTGCAAGCCGCCCGCGCCCAGGATCTCTTGGACATACTTGAGGTGCCACAAAAACTGCCCGAAGGTGCCACAGATCATGCTGTCCGCCTCATCCCGCTGGACCATCACAGCCCCAATGGCCGTGGTGTTGGTGCGCATGATCGCCTTGGCCAGATCGGGGGTGACCCCTCGGCGCGACATCAGGCCATGATATGTCTCCCAATACTCGCGAAAGCGCGGGTCATTCTCAGGGTTCACCAGCTCCAAATCCGCAGGGGTCATTTCCACACCCAGTTGGATCAAACGCCGCTCGATCACATCCGGTCTGCCGATCAGAATGGGCCTGTCGCCGGTATCCTCCAACATCGCGTGGGCCGCGCGCAGCACGCGGTCATCCTCGCCCTCGGCAAAGACGATGCGCCGATGGGCCGAGCGGGCCGCCTCGAACACCGGGCGCATGATGAACGAGGATTTATAGACCGACGCATCCAATTGGGCCCGGTAGGCCAGGATATCCTCCATCGGGCGTGTGGCCACCCCGCTGTCCATCGCGGCCTCAGCCACGGCACTTGCGACCACGGCCAGCAAGCGCGGATCGAAGGGTTTGGGGATCAGGTATTCGGGTCCGAACACCAACCGCTCGCCCTGATAGGCCGCAGCCGCCTCGGCGCTGGAGGAGGCGCGGGCCAGCATCGCGATGGCGTTGACGCAGGCGACTTTCATTTCGTCGTTGATCTCGGTCGCACCCACATCCAGCGCGCCGCGGAAGATGAACGGAAAGCAAAGCACGTTGTTGACCTGGTTGGGCACGTCCGAGCGGCCCGTGGCCAGGATCGCATCGGGACGCGCCACGCGGGCCTCATCGGGCATGATTTCGGGCGTGGGGTTGGCGAGGGCTAGAATAATCGGGTCGTCCGCCATGCGGCTGACCATGGCTTGGCTCAGAACACCGGGGCCCGATAGCCCCAGAAACAAGTCGGCGCCGTCGATCACATCGTCCAAGCTGCGCGGCCCGCCCGGTTGGGCATAGTCGGCCTTTTGCGGGGTCATCTCTTCGCTGCGGCCCTCATGAACCAATCCGGCGAGATCGCACAAAAAGACGTTCTCGCGCTTGGCCCCGAGCTTGAGCAGCATATTGAGGCACGCAATCCCCGCAGCGCCCCCACCGGTTGAGACGATCTTGATGTCTTCAAACCGCTTGCCCGTCAGATGCAGCGCGTTCACGGCCGCGGCCCCAACCACGATGGCCGTGCCGTGCTGGTCGTCATGGAAAACGGGGATGTTCATCCGCTCGCGGCACAGTTTTTCGACGATAAAGCAATCGGGCGCCTTGATGTCTTCCAGGTTGATCGCGCCGAAGGTCGGCTCCAGCGCTGTGACGATATCCGCCAAACGCTCCGGGTCGCTTTCGTTCACCTCTATGTCAAAGCAATCCACATTGGCGAACTTTTTGAACAGGACCGCCTTGCCCTCCATCACCGGTTTCGAGGCAAGGGCGCCGATATTGCCCAACCCCAACACCGCAGAGCCGTTGGTGACGACCGCCACCATATTGCCGCGCGCGGTGTAAACCGGCGCTGTGGCGGGGTCTGCCTTGATCTCCAAACACGCCTCGGCCACCCCGGGCGAGTAGGCCCGCGCCAGGTCCCGCCCGGTGTCGAGCGGTTTGGTGGCGCGCACCTCCAGTTTTCCGGGGCGCGGGAATTTGTGGTAATCGAGGGCGGCCTGCCGGGTCGCGTCCTGTGGGCTGGATGTCATCTCTGTGCCTCCCTAAGCGGGACCAGTGTTAGGGGGCTTGGGCGCAAACCACAAACCCCCTTGAACGCTCACTCGGCCGCGTCCAGGCGCGCGCGGCTGATCAGGTCCAGAATGTTGCGGGCCGCATCGGGGATGTTGGTGCCCGGCCCAAAGATCGCTTTCACACCTGCGGAGTAGAGATACGCGTAATCCTGTTGCGGGATGACGCCCCCGCAGATCACCAGAATTTCGCC
>JBCBNR010000244.1:0-4920 GCA_039821665.1 Pseudomonadota bacterium | reverse complement strand
CGACCCAGTCTTGCAAGGCGCGGGCATTGCGGTCTGCGCGGGCCATCGTCTCGGGCAGGCCACCGATATCTTCCATCCACGCCAAAGCATCCACCGCGTCGGCCACGGCCAGCATGGAAGGTGTGTTGATGGTTGCCCCCTCGAAGACGCCATCGATCAGCTTGCCGCCTTTGGTCAGGCGAAAGATCTTCGGCAAGGGCCGGTCGGGGGTATAGCTTTCCAGGCGTTCGACCGCCCGGGGGCTGAGGATCAGCACCCCATGGGCGCCCTCGCCCCCCATCGCCTTTTGCCACGAGAACGTGGTCACATCCAGCTTGGGCCAATCCAGCGGTTGGGCAAACGCCGCCGAGGTTGCATCGCAAAAGGTCAGCCCTGTGCGATCCTCTGCGATCCAGTCCGCATTGGGCACCCGCGCCCCAGATGTTGTGCCGTTCCACGTAAAACAGATATCCGCATCCGCGCGCACGGCGGCCAGGTCGGGCAGCGTACCATAGCCTGCCTCCATCACCCGACACTCGGCCAGCTTAAGCTGCTTGGTGGCGTCGGTGGCCCAGCCTTTGCCAAAGCTTTCCCACACCAGCATGTCCACCGGGGCGGCCCCCAGCATGGACCACATGGCCATCTCGTAGGCGCCCGTATCCGAGGCGGGCACGATGCCCACCTTATAGTCTTGCGGCACGCCCAAAAGGCGTGCCATGCGCGCAATGCAATCCTTCAATTGCGCCTTGGGGGCCGAGGCCCGGTGCGAGCGGCCCAAATGGGCGCGCGCCACCACCGCCTCGGCCGACCAGCCGGGGCGCTTTGGACAAGGGCCCGACGAAAACTCGGGCCGCATCGGTTTTTCAACAGGTATAGGATAAGTCGCCCCAAGGGGCGTTGCAGGGAAGCTCATGGACGGCTCCAACGTCAGGGCGATTTCGCTGAGCCTGCGGGCGCTCGCCCTAGTCCGACCGCCGGCCCACCCTGTGCGTAGACCAGCAACCGGCAGAACGACAAGTGTCTTTTGGTCTTGGACCCGTGTTTTGAAGACGTGTGTGTGCAGCACCGGTGGTTTTGGAAGGCTGCGAGGGTCCGCCCCCCGATCCAGCGTCAAAGTCCCCAGGCTTAGACACGAAAGCGCACGCAAGCCGAGCCCCCGTTCGGCTTGCGTACTTTCGATGGGGCAGGCCGTCGCCACGTCCCCAGCTAAAACGCGCGCCGATGGCCCCACCCAGGCGCGCGTCTTTGTCGACCTGGATCAGGCCGCGCGCGGCGCCCGGCGTGCAGCGGCCAATGCCGCAAGACCCGCGCCCATCAACCAAACCGCGCCCGGCAAGGGCACAGGGTTGACCAACACCAAATCCGGCGTTCCGCCAAAGCCTGGGGCCTGGCTGCGCACCCGGATCTGCAGGCTGGAATAGTAGATAAAATCATCGGGATAGCTCATCAACGCCGGCGTGTTGTCCTCGGGCCGGACGAAAAAGCCGTTATAGCCGTAAGCCGCAGTGGCGTCTTCTTCCAGTGCCGCCAGAATGTAGGGATAGCTTACCCCGGCGGAGGTATAGCTGAGCGTCTGAAAGCTTTGGGACGTGGTGTCATAGGCCATCCCAAAGGCGTCATTCGCGCCCCCTGTTTGGCCAACCCAAGCCGTGTCATACACGGTGCTTCCGACGACCAGGAAAAAGCTGTCCAGATCGCCATAGCCCAAAGTGCCTGACTGGCTGTCATCATAGTCAAACGAGCCGTAAGCGACGCTTAGGCCAGAGCTGTCCAAAAAAGAGAAATCAACAGTCGTGGTCAGGGCGTGTGCCCCAAACGCACTGGCGCCCAAAAGGACACCCGCGGCAAAGGCCGCCTTCACAGTGCCAAACATTGGCAAGTCCTCACTACTCTACACAAAACCGGCAAGACTGCCTTGCCGCGAAAGAAGGTATGCTCACCCAATTCGTTGAAAATTAGACGAAATTGCGCGCAAACGCGAAAAAGGCGTGCGCGCACCTATCCGTTGAGGGGGGGAACCTGGACCTTTGGATAGGGTTTGTGCCCCGGCGTGCCGGCGAGCAAAGGCAGGCGGGCAAAGGCAGGCGTGCCTAACCCGTCTGGGCCACCGCTTGGGCCACCTGTTCGACCACCTTATCCAACAACTCGGGATCTTCCGCCTCTCCCATCACACGGATCAGAGGTTCGGTCCCGCTTTTGCGGATCAACAGCCGTCCCTTGCCTGACAGCGCCTGCTCGCCATCGGCAATCGCGCTGCGCACATGGGGGCGCGACAGGGGATCGGAACCTGCGCTGTAGCGCACATTCTTCAGTTTTTGAGGAACCGGCTCGAACTGGCGGCTCAGCTCGGAGGCAGGCTTGAAGCTTTGGATCATCGCGGCCAGATACTGCAAGCCCGCGATCAGACCGTCCCCGGTGGTGGCATAGTCTGTCATGACGATGTGGCCCGATTGCTCGCCCCCCAGCGCGTGGTTGCCCTTGCGCATCGCCTCCACCACATAGCGGTCGCCCACCGAGGTGCGTTCCAGGGCAAGGCCCTTGCCGCCCAGATACCGCTCCAACCCAAGGTTGGACATCACGGTCGCCACCAAGGTTTTGTTACGCAACCGGCCATCCTCGGCCCAAAGGCTGGCGATCAACGCCATGATCTGGTCGCCATCGGCCACCTGGCCCTGCTCGTCAATGATCATCACCCGGTCCGCGTCGCCATCCAGACACAAGCCCAGATCGGCGCCATGGGCCACAACCGCCTCTTGCGCGGTCGTGGTATCCGTGGACCCGCAGCGATCGTTGATGTTAAAGCCGTTGGGTTCCACCCCGATGGGCACAAGCTCGGCCCCCAGTTCCCACAGCACATCGGGTGCTGTGCGATAGGCCGCCCCATTGGCGCAATCGATGACGATCTTTAGACCGTCGAGCCGCAGGTGCCGTGGAAAGGTCGTTTTGGCAAACTCCACATAGCGCGCGCGATCCCCGTCAATCCGGCTCGCCCGGCCGATCTGAGCCGCGGGCACAAGGGCGATATCCTCGTCCAACAGGGCCTCGATCTCGGCCTCCGCCGCATCGGACAGCTTAAAGCCATCGGGGCCGAAGAACTTGATGCCATTGTCATGAAACGGATTGTGGGAGGCCGAGATCATCACGCCCAGATCCGCACGCATGGACCGGGTGAGCATCCCCACCGCAGGCGTGGGCACGGGACCCAGCAGATAGACATCCGCGCCCACGGATGTCAGCCCCGCCGTTAGCGCGTTTTCCAGCATGTACCCCGAGCGGCGGGTGTCTTTGCCGATCACCACCCGGTGCTGGTGCGAGCCATGGCTGAAATAGCGCCCCACAGCTGCACCTAGGCGCAAGGCCGTCTCGGCGGTCATGGGGGGCGTGTTTGCCGTACCGCGCACACCATCTGTGCCAAAAAGCTTTCTGCTCATTGCGCCTGCCTTTCCACTGCGGCCCACAAGCTCAGGGCCTGGGCCGTTTCTTTTACATCATGGACCCGAAGGATCTGCGCGCCTTGGCGCGCGCCCTCAAGCGCCACGGCGAGCGAGCCTGCGAGCCGATCCTCGGCCACTGCTGTCCCGGTCAACGTGCCGATGAACCGTTTGCGCGAGGCCCCCAGCAGCAGCGCACAGCCCAAACCGTGAAACAGCGACAGGTTGTGCACCAAGGCAAGGTTCTGGTCCAGGGTTTTGCCAAAGCCTATACCTGGGTCCACCACGATCCGCGCGCGATCAAGGCCCGTGTTGACCAGGGCTGCGACCTGCGCCTCCAGCCAGTCATAGACATCCAGCACCACATCCTCATAGCTTGTGTGCTGCTGCATTACGTCAGGTGTGGCGCTGGAATGCATCAGACAGATGGGCGCATCGTGGGCGCGCAGCACCTCAACGCCTGCGTCCCGATCATAGGTCAAGGCACTGACATCATTATAGAACGAGGCCCCTTCGGCCAGGGCGCGCTGTGCCACGTGCGGCTTGCGCGTGTCGATGGACAAAGGCATTTGGGGCAGCTTGGCGCGCAAGTCCCGGATAACGGGCAGGACGCGGGCGCTTTCCTCTTCCGCTTCGACAAAAGCCGCACCCGGGCGTGTGCTTTCGCCACCGATGTCGATCAGATCCGCGCCGTCCTTGTCCAGTGCAAGGCCGCGCGCAACCGCGTCTTCGGGCGACACAAACTGCCCGCCATCGGAAAAACTGTCCGGCGTTGTGTTCAAGATCGCCATCAGCGCCGGACGCTCTGCACTGTGCCCAGGCCACAGGGGGGGGCGCGGCGTGGTCAGCGTGTCCAGCACGGACGCAGGGGCATCCTCGGCCCGTTCAAAGCGGCGCAGGCCCCCGCGCTCTATCCGCTCCAGGGTCGAAAATCTCGCCCATCCGCCGCAAAGCCGCAGCCCCGCCCCGCCTGGGCCCTCGATCACTGGGCGGAAATAGGCCTTGGTGGCCAAAACCTAGGCCGCTTTCCACTTGATCGAACAGCCCATGGAGGGGTGTTGCACCTGCGGTCCATGCCCTGTCTCGGCCAGATGGGCCATGGCCGGCACCAGCTCGGAGGGCATGTCTTCGCCGGTCATGCCCGAGCCGTCCAACCGTCCGCGAAACTGCAAAAGACCCTGCGGCGTGTAGCCAAAGAAGTCCGGCGTGCACACCGCGCCAAAAGCCCGCGCAACCGTCTGATCCGCATCATGCAGATAGGCAAACGGAAACCCAGCCTCAGCCGCGAACGGGCCCATTTTGTCAAAACCGTCTTGGGGATAGCTGTCCGCATCATTGGAGTTGATGGCCACCATCCCAACCCCAAGATCCAAGATCGCCCGACCATCGCGCGCCAATTTGGGCGTGATGGTTTTCACAAAAGGGCAATGGTTGCAGATAAAAACAACCAACAGACCGTTTGGGCCCATCAGATCCGCACTGCTGCGCACCACACCATCCGTATCGGGCA
>JBCBNR010000243.1:0-4930 GCA_039821665.1 Pseudomonadota bacterium | reverse complement strand
CTGCTGCCCGGCATTGAGGGCGAATTGCGAAACAGTCCATTCCACTGGCAAGGTCTTGTCCCCTAGGCTATGGGCAGCGCCATGGAGCAAGGCGACATTCGGATCGAACGGTTGAGCCAAAGGGGCGAGGGCATCGCGGGCGATGTGCGGGTGCCCTTCGCACTACCGGGTGAGCGGTGGCGCACCGACCCTTTGACCCTTCTAAAGCCTGCGCCCGAGCGGGTAGAGGCAGTGTGCCCCGTCTTTGGCACCTGCGGGGGCTGTGCCGTGCAACATGCCAACGACAGCTTTGTTGCGCGCTGGAAAGAGGGGCAGATCCAAAGCGCGCTGGCAGCCCACGGTCTGTCAGCGCCGATGCGCGCATGTGCAACCTCGCCCCCAGCTACGCGCAGGCGGGCCAGCCTGCATGTGCGCCGCACGCGCAAAACTGTGGAGATCGGTTTTTTGCAGCGCGCAAGCCATGTGTTGGTGCCCTTGACGGGCTGCCCGGTTTTGTGCCCCGCGATTGCCACGCGGTTGGAGGACCTGGCCCAGTTGGGTGGGTTTGGCGCCAGCCGCCAGGGCCTTGCGCGGTTGGACGTCACAGCGACGGATGCGGGTCTTGATGTGGTTTTGGTGCCCGCAAAGCCCCTCTCGCCCAAAGCACTTGACGATACATTGGCGCTTGCGCGCACGCTGGATCTTGCACGCCTCAGTCTGGGCGAAGAGGTGGTTTTCCTGTCCCGCCCGCCGGTGCTGCGCTTTGACGGCATCGATGTGGTCCCGCCGCCGGGGGCGTTTTTGCAAGCAACACCGCAAGGCGAGGCGGCGCTGCGCGCGGATGTGGCACAGATTGTGGGCGATGCGACGCGGGTGGTGGATCTTTTCGCGGGATGCGGGACCTTTGCCCTGCCCCTTGCCCGCGGGGCGGAGGTTTTGGCCGTGGAAGGCGCGCAGGATTTGCTGGATGCGCTGGATCGGGCTTGGCGCGGGGCGCATGGTTTGCGCCGGGTGGTCAGCCTGCGCCGCGACCTGTTTCGACGCCCGCTGCTGGCAGCCGAATTGAAAGGGGTTGAAGTTGTTGTGATCGACCCCCCTCGCGCAGGCGGCGAGGCGCAGATGCGCGAACTGGCGGCAAGCGGTGTGTCCCGGGTGGCCTCGGTGTCGTGCAATCCGGTGACCTTCGCCCGGGATGCAAAGCTGTTGGTGGAGGCCGGGTTTTCCCTCGATTGGGTGCGGATGGTCGATCAGTTTCGCTGGTCGCCCCATGTTGAACTGACCGCAAGCTTTACCCGCTAAGGGCTGCCGCAAGAGCAGGCAGATCCTCGACCACATGGTCCCACGCGCCGGTTGAGTGGAGGTCGATGCTTTGGCCCGGCCCGTGTTCGGTGGGACGCAGCAACAGGGCGGTCCGCAGGCCCAAGGCCTGGGCCGCCTCCAAATCGCTGTTATGGGCGGCCACGAACATCACGTCCCCTGGATCAAGGCCAAGGGCCTGGCAATTGCTCAGGTAAACCTGCGGATCTGGTTTATAGCTTTGGGCGATATCAGCGCCCAAGATCGTGTCCCAGGGCAGATGGGCGTGGCGCGCCAACCGCGTGCCCATCGCGATCGAGGCGTTCGAACAGGGTGCGATCAGGCCGATGGATTTGAGGGCGTAAAGCCCCTCCACCGTGTCTGGCCAAGGGTCGAGTCGCTGCCAAATGGTATTCAGATCCGCGCGCTGGCCCGGATCCAAGGGTTGGTTGCGGGCAGCAAGCACCCAGTCCAGGTTTTCCTGGTGCAGCACCTCAAGTGGGGCATATCCTCGCCCACCCTCGCGGATGCGGGCCATGCTGGGCCCGTATTCGGCGCGCCAGGCATCGGCAAAGGCATGGCCGTCCTCGCCCGGCAGCGCCGCTGCCACGGCCCGCGCCACGGAGCTGCGCCAATCCACCAGGGTGCCGAACACATCAAAGAGAAAGGCACACGGGCCGCTCATCCGATCTGGTCTCGGGCAATCTGGCCCCGGGTTGTGCCGGGTGCGCCGCCCACCTGGCCCCGGTGGAGCAGCACGTGGTCAAGCACAATACAGGCCATCATCGCCTCGCCCACGGGCACGGCGCGGATGCCAACGCACGGGTCGTGGCGGCCCTTGGTGACCACCTGTGTGGCGGCACCCGATTTGGTGATCGAAGCCCGGGGCGTTAGGATCGACGAGGTGGGTTTAACCGCAAAGCGCACAACCAGATCTTGGCCCGTCGAGATGCCGCCCAAAACGCCACCTGCGTGGTTGGAGCTGTAGACCGGTCCATCAGGCCCCAGGGTGATCTCGTCGGCATTGTCGATGCCCGTAAGCGCAGCGGCGGCCATGCCAGCACCGATTTCCACGCCCTTGACCGCATTGATGGTCATCATGCCCATGGCCAGATCGCTGTCGAGCTTGCCATAGATCGGCGCGCCCAAGCCTGCCGGCACGCCGCTTGCGGTCACCTCGATCACGGCGCCCACGGAGTTGCCGGATTTGCGCAAGCCGTCCAGATAGCTGCCCCAGGTCTCGGCCGCCTTGGGGTCCGGGCACCAAAAGGGGTTTTCTTCGATCTGGGCGAGGTCCATGCGGTCGCGTGCGATGCTGTGGGGGCCCATTTGGGTCATATAGCCGGTGATTTTGAGATCCGGCAAAAGTGCGGCCAGGGCCGCGCGGGCAATACCGCCTGCGGCCACGCGGGCCGCGGTCTCTCGGGCAGAGGACCGGCCGCCGCCGCGGTAATCGCGCACACCGTATTTTTGCCAATAGGTGATGTCCGCATGGCCTGGCCGAAAGGTTTCTGCGATCTCGCCATAGTCTTTCGAACGCTGGTCGGTGTTGCGGATCATCAACTGGATCGGTGTTCCGGTGGTCACGCCCTCAAAAACACCGGACAGGATCTCGACCTCATCGGCCTCGCGTCTTTGGGTGGTGTATTTGGACTGGCCGGGTTTGCGCCGGTCGAGCCAGTGTTGCAGGTCCTGCGGCGAGATCGGAATGCCCGGTGGGCAACCGTCGACGGTCGCCCCCAGCGCTGGGCCGTGGCTTTCGCCCCAGGTGGTAACACGGAAGAGGTGGCCAAAACTGTTGATCGACATCGGGACGCGGTTCCTTTCAGGCGCGGACCCTAGTGTGGTTGTGCCAAGGAGGGAACGGACAATTCGCCGCGAACCGGCGCAAGACGGGGTGGAGGGGGTTTTGCTGCGCTAAACAGGCGGGGGCTTGGCCCTAAGGTTAAAGAGGCGGGGGGCTTTGCCCCATTGTTACAAAAAGCGGGGGGCTTTGCCCCCCGGACGCGCCGCCCGCTTGCGCGGTCTTAAAGGCGCGTCTCCCCCCAGGATATTTGCACAAAAGTGATGGGGGCGGGCAGAACGAAAAAAGGCGGGCTTGGGGCCCGCCTTTGTGTTTGTGCTCTGGCGCCAGATCACTCCGCCGGGGTGATCTTGGGCTTGTGCGGAGCCCAGAGCTTTTTGTTGGTGAGGTACAGCAGCACCGTGAGGATGCCCAGCACCAGAACCGCCAAAAGGCCGGAGGCTTTGCGGTCTTCCAACTTCGGCTCTGCCGTCCACATCAGGAAGGCGGAAACATCTTGGGCGATGGATTCCACATCCGTGGGCGACCCGTCGGCAAACTCCACGTCATCGCCCCAAAGCGGCGGCGCCATGGCGATCCATTCGCCTGGATAGGCCTTGTTTTGATAGAAGATGGCACCTGCCTCTTCTTTCTCCTCACCGGTATAGCCCGCAAGGAGCGAGGCGATGTATTCCGGGCCGCCCATGCCTTTGACGAACTGATTGATGCCAGTGCCCAAGGGCCCGTGGAAGCCAGCGCGAGCTTTGGCCATCAGCGACAGATCCGGCGCGCCCTCGACGGCCGAGGCTGGGAAGTGGTCGGTGGGGATCGCTTCTCGCTCGTCGCCAGCGAAGGCCTCGGGCGAGGTGTCGGGCACGAAGTAATTGGCCGCGTAGGCCCGCACCTCGGCATCCGTGTAGCCCAGATCTTCGAGTGCGCGGAACGGCACATAGACCAAGCCATGGCAGCCTGCGCAGATCTCGGTATAGACTTGCAGGCCGCGCTGAAGCTGGTCTTGATCGAAGGACCCGAAGGGCCCTTCGAACGAGAAGTCATAGTCAGTGACCGTGTATTTGTATTCGCCAGCGGCCTGTGCTGGGGCAGCAAGCCCCAGGGCGGCGATGGCGGCGAGCACGAAACGTTTCATAAAACCGATCCTTATCATCCGTGCGAGGGTCACTCGGCCGGGGTGGCCGCCGGGGCCGCCCCACCGCTGTCTTTGGCGTATTTCGCTTGGAAATCCGCCTCGATGCTCTCCACCGGTTTTTCTGGTTTCTCCAGCACACCCAAGAGCGGCAGGATCACCAGGAAATACGCGAACCAATAGGTGGTCGCGATCAGCGCAATGGTGGCATAAGGCTCGCCCGCGGGCATGGCACCGGCCCACATCAGGATCATGAAATCCGCCAGCAGCAGATAGAACCAGATCTTGAACATGGGGCGATACCGACCGGACCGCACCGAGGAGGTGTCAAGCCAGGGCGCCAGAGCCATTACGGCGATTGCGCCGAACATCGCGAGCACGCCGAAGAAGTCGGCCTGCACGATGCCCCCGGTGATGAAGGTCGTGAACTGCACGATCCACACATCCGGGGTGAAGGCCCGCAAAATCGCGTAGAACGGCAGGAAGTACCATTCGGGCACGATGTGCGACGGTGTGGCGAGCGGATTGGCCTCCACATAGTTGTCGGGGTGGCCCAGATAGTTGGGCATAAAGCCGACAATGGCTGCAAAGACCGCCAGGATCAGCGCCAGCGCGAACAGGTCCTTGATCACAAAGTAGGGCCAGAAGGGCAGGGTGTCTGCTTTGACCTTTTCTTTGGTGTCCGTGCGGACCGGCACACCCGAGGGGTTGTTGTTGCCGGTGGTGTG
>JBCBNR010000242.1:0-4935 GCA_039821665.1 Pseudomonadota bacterium | reverse complement strand
ATCCAACGCGGCAAGCTGAGGCAGCAGGACCGCCGCGCGCAGGTTGTCCATGCGCGCGGACATGTTCGGCGTGGTCAGGCGGATGCCCTCAAAGTGCTGGGCGTCGGGGGCCGCACCATGCCGCTCGTACAGCATATAGCTGCCCGACAGGATGATCGCGCGGGCCATAAGGCCCGCGTCATCGGTGGTCAGCACCCCGCCCTCGCCCGAGTTGATGTGCTTATAGGTCTGGGTCGAAAAACAACCCGCAACCCCATGGTTGCCCGAACGGGTGCCATTCCAGCGCGCACCCATCGTGTGGGCGCAATCCTCGATCACCGTCACCCCGGCAGCTGACGTGATCTCTGTCAAACGGTCCATATCGCACAGATGCCCGCGCATGTGGGACAACAGCAGCCATTTCCCACCGCTCGACGCGATCTTGGCGCTTAGATCAGCCAGATCCAGCCGCAGGCTTTCGTCCGTCTCGACATAAACCGGGTGCCCGCCCACCGCAGCGATGGCGCCCGGCACAGGGGCCAAGGTAAAGGCGTTGGTCAGAACCTGGTCACCTTCTTGTACGCCCGCCGAGCGCATTGCGATCTGCAGCGCCTGCCCACCCGAGGCAAGGGCGAGGCAATAGCGCGCGCCTTGCCACGCGGCATAGGCCGCCTCGAACGCCGCCACTTCGGACGGGGCGTCGCCATGGGTGTTGTACCGGTGTAAGCGCCCCGATTGCAGCACAGCGACGGCCTTGTCGATGGCCTCTTGCGGGATCGGCTCTTGCTGAGTGAAGGCCCCGCAGAACGTCTCGGGGGCGAGTGCTGCCCTGGCAAGCACGATGTCGGTATGGGTGTCGTCTGGGGCCATGGCGGCGTGGGCCTTTGCCTAAAACATCTGTCGGGTCCTGTCTGGCACAGCGCTTGGGGCCTGTCCAATGTCCCGAAGGAACACCCCAAAGCGCCTTGTCTGTCGCCCTAGTCGAAACAGAACCCCTGAGCGCGCATATAGGCACCGAACTCCGCCCGCTCGGGCACGCTGTATTGGCGCGCTTTGTCGAGGGACCAGCCATATCCTTCGGCCTCGCCATACCGCGCGCTCAGACGCTGGGTGCCATAGGGCTGGCTGTCCGCGCGCCGCTGGTCATAGGCGGCCACGCCATCGCGCAACCCTTCCTCGCAATACCGATCCATATGGCAGGTGAGGCGCAAGGGCAGACGCATCGTGATGCTCGGCGGGCCTGCGGGGAAGCCCAGGGCCAATCCCGCGAAGGGAAAAACATGGCGCGGAAGGTCCAACAGGGCCGAGACCGCCTGCGCCTCGTTGCGCACAGCGCTGATCGGGCAACATCCCAGGCCCACCGCCTCGGCCGCTGTGACAAACGCGCCCAGGGCAATGGCCGCATCGCAGGCCGCGTTGAACGGCGCGTCGCAATGGTCATTGGCAAAGGGCAGTTCGTGCCAATCGTGCAGCAGCCTTTGGCGGCGGTTGTTGCCGCAGAAGACCAACAGCATGGGCGCGCCCGCCACCCAAGCCTGGCCCGAGACCAGCCCGGCCAAAGACGCCCGCTGCTCGGCCGAGCGGAGCACGACAATGTCGCGTTGCTGCAAATCGCTTTTGGAGGGGGAGGACAGGGCCACCGCACACAGCAGATCGACCAGATCATCGGGCACCGCCCTGTCGGCAAAAGACCGGCACGACCCGCGTGCGGCAATCCCGCTCAACCCCTCTGCCCCGTGAATATCGGCGCTGGGGGCGTCTTCGAAACGCATGTTCAAAGCCTCTTGAAGGCTTGGCTTCGGCCCCTGAGATTTCTGCTGCGCGGTCATTGTAATCCTCTCCCTGTCCTGCCCGCTCAGGGGCAGACCTGTCTGCACAAGATACCGCATTTCGGTCCGCGCGTTTCTTCGCTAGGGTCTTGGTCAGTCTAGGGTATGCAAACAAAGGCGCAAAGCCAGAATGAAGTCCAACACGCTGCGCATCACCGTTGCAAGAGGTGGGCCTGATACGAGCACGCAAGATGTGTTCGACGTGCCCGCCTTTGGCAGCCAAACCGTTCTCGACGTGGTGTCCTGGATCCAACAGAACGCGGACCCGACGCTCAGCTATCGCTTTGCCTGTCGGGTGGGGATGTGTGGCAGCTGTGCGATGATGGTCAACGGCGTGCCACGCTGGACCTGTCGTACCCATGTCTCCAAAGTGCTCAAGGATGGCGCGATGACCATCGAGCCCTTGCGAAACCTGCCGGTCATCAAAGACCTGGCCGTGGACATGGACCCGTTTTTTGACAAATGGGTGGCCGCAGAGGGCGTGCACCATGGCGGGCTGACCCGCCACGACCCGATTGCGCCGGTGGATGAGACCAGCACCGGGCGCGAAGTGGCCAATTCGGGCATCGAGTGTATCAATTGCTCGGTCTGCTACGCGGCGTGCGACACGGTCGCGGGCAATGGGGCGTATTTGGGCCCTGCGGCCTTGCAGCGGGCCTGGACCCTGCTCAACGATGCCAAAGACGAGGGACGCGGCGCGATCTTGGAGGCGGTCTCGGGCAAGGGCGGCTGTCACAATTGCCATTCCATCGGGTCTTGCACGGCGCTGTGTCCCAACGAGCTGGACCCGATGTCGGCCATTGCGGGCCTCAAACGCGAGACCGCGAAATCCTTTTTTCGAAAGGCGCGCTGATGCTAAGCTTGCGGCTTTACATGGCCCAACGGATCACGGCGCTGTTGATGGCGCCCCTGGTGATCGGCCATCTGGGGGTGATGATCTATGCGATCCAGGGTGGGTTGACGGCCGACGAGATTTTGGGCCGCACCCAAGGCTCGCTAGCCTGGTTTCTGTTCTATGGCACCTTCGTTCTGACAGTCTCGATCCATGGGGCGATCGGATTGCGCGCCATCGCCCATGAATGGGCAGGTCTCAAAGGCCTGGCCTTGGAAGCGCTGATGTGGGCCGTGGGTCTTGGCCTGTTTGCGATGGGAGCACGCGCCGTTTGGGCCGTGACCTTCGCATGAGCATGCGTGGCTTGCCCGCGCGGGCCCATCCGCTGTGGCTTGCGTATATTTTGCACCGCCTCTCCGGGCTTGCTTTGGCGGTGTTCTTACCGGTGCATTTCTGGGTGTTGGCGCTGGCGATGACCGACCCCGGGCGCCTGGACCGCGTGCTGATGTTCACCGAAGCCGGCCTGGTGAAGATGGTGGAGTTCGGCCTGGTGTTCCTGCTTGCCGTGCACATGTTCGGGGGGCTGCGGCTGATGGCGCTGGAATGGCTGCCCTGGTCTGCCCCCCAGAAAACCCTTGCGGCGGGGGCGGCGGCTGTGTCGTTCTTGATCGCGGGCCTTTTTCTTTTCCAAGCGGTGTAAGCGATGCGGGTGACGGACATTGACAGACACGACACGGATATCCTGATCCTGGGCTCGGGCGGGGCGGGGCTGTTCGCCGCACTACACGCGCAACAAACAGCGCCCGAAGGCACCAAGGTGACGATGGCCGTGAAGGGCCTGATCGGCAAATGCGGCTGCACGCGGATGGTCCAAGGGGGGTACAATGTGGCCCTGGGCGGTGGCGACACGGTTGAGCGGCACTTCATGGACACGATCGAGGGCGGTAAATGGCTGCCCGACCAGGACATGGCCTGGCGCTTGTGCGAGCAGGCCGTGGTGCGCATCCGCGAGTTGGAAAACGAGGTGGGCTGCTTTTTCGATCGCAACCCTGACGGCTCGCTCCACCAAAAAGCGTTTGCCGGACAGACGGCGGACCGGACCGTGCACAAGGGCGACCTGACCGGCATCGAGATCATCAACCGGCTGATGGAAAAGGTCCTCGCCAGCGGGGTGGAAAAGCTGCAAGAGCACCGGGCCGTGGGTCTGATCCCCACCCGGGACCGCAGTGCGCTGGCGGGTGTGCTGATGATCGACATGCGCACCGGCGGCTTTCGCCTGGTGCGCGCCAAAACGGTGCTGATGGCCACGGGTGGCGGTCCGACCATGTACAAGTATCACACGCCATCGGGCGACAAGACAATGGATGGGCTGGCCATGGCACTGCGTGCGGGCCTGCCCCTGCGCGATATGGAGATGGTGCAATTTCACCCCACTGGCCTTTTGGCCGGCGAGCACACGCGCATGACCGGCACGGTGCTGGAGGAAGGTCTGAGGGGCGCGGGCGGGCAGCTTGTGAACCATGCAGGCCACCGGTTCATGTTCGATTATGATGGTAAGGGCGAGCGCGCGACCCGCGACGTGGTCAGCCGGGGCATCTATGCAGAGATGCGCAAATCCAACGATCCCGCCCAGGAAGGTGTGTTCATCTCGATGGCCCATCTGGGGCCTGAAAACGTGCGGAAGAAATTCAAGGGCATGGTCAAACGCTGCGAGGATTGCGGCTTCGATCTGGCCGCAGGCAAGGTCGAGGTGGTGCCGACCGCCCATTACTTCATGGGCGGCGTCGTGGTTGATGTGGACACCCGCACAGCACTGGAAGGCCTCTATGTGGCGGGCGAAGATGCGGGCGGTGCCCATGGCTCCAACCGGCTGGGGGGCAATGGGGTTGCTAACTCAACCGTGTTTGGTGGCATCGCAGGCGATGTGATGGGCGCGGATATCCGTGCCATGCCCGGCCTGCGGGACCCGGATGAGGATGTGCTGGAGGCCGAGCTTGCCCGCGCCACCTATCCCCTGACCCAAAAGGCGGGTCTGGTGCTGCCGTTGCGCAAACAACTGCAAGATTTGATGTGGGAGGAGGTGGGCGTTATGCGCACCGCCCCCGGTATGACACGCGGGTTGGCGGGCATTGCCCAGATCTCGGACGCGCTGATGGATGTGGGCGTCATCCACCGGCTGGAAACAAAGAACGCTTACTTTGCCTGCCGCCGACACGAACACAACAAGAAGGGCCGGCCGATCTTCCTGTCGTGCGAAGAGTGCGGCAGCGTCACCGAGGTTGAGGCTCAGCTGAT
>JBCBNR010000241.1:0-5001 GCA_039821665.1 Pseudomonadota bacterium | reverse complement strand
TTCGCGCGCAACACGCCCACCAAGTTCGTTGGACGCCTCGGCCAACGCCACATCATAGCCTCGCGCGGCGCAGGCGCGCGCGGCCTCCAACCCCGCAGGGCCCGCGCCCACCACCAAAACGCTGGCAGAGGGGCCCTTGGGGTTCATCCGTTCGGGATGCCAGCCCTTGCGCCACTCCTCCATAAAGGTTGGGTTCTGGGTGCAGCGGCTGATCGACATGGTCATGTCGCCGGTCACACAGATGTTGCAGCCGATGCACTCGCGGATGTCCTCCACCCGCCCCTCTTGCACCTTGAGCGGCAGATAGGGATCCGCGATCGAGGGGCGCGCGCATCCAATGAAATCCAGCGTGCCCGAGCGGATCATCCGCGCCATCAGATCGGGCGAAGTGAAGCGCCCGACCCCAACCACCGGTTTGGATGTCAGCGCCTTGATGCCGGCCACCAGATCCTCTTGCGCAGCCTCATCCACAAACCGCGACGTGCCCGAGCAGTCTTCCCAGGTGCCATGGGCCAAATCCCATAGATCGGGCAGATCCTTGTGCATGTCGATAAACTCGCGGACCTCGGAGTTAGAAAAACCCAGGCCGCCCAGATCCTCCTCCAAGGACAGGCGCAGGGTGAGGCCCATGGTCTCGCCCACCGCATCGCGCAGGTCTGCGATGACCTCGCGCAGGAACCGCGCACGGTTTTCCAGACTGCCGCCATAGGCGTCCGTGCGGTGGTTGGTCACCGAGGACAAAAAGTGCTGAAATATCCCAAAGCCGTGGGCGCCGTAGAGGCAAATTAGGTCAAACCCCGCCGCTTTTGCCCGCTTGGCGGCATTCACAAACCAACGGCGCAAATCCTTGATGTCCTCAAGATCCAGCGCGCGGGCCTGCACCGGATCGGCGGTGAAGGTGCGAATGGGCTGGGCCGAGACGGCCAGAGGCACCTCTTTGGTGTACAGGTTCGGGCCGTTGACGCCGGAATAGGCAAGCTCGATCCCCGCCAGGGCCCCGTTCGATTTCATCTTTTCGGCCATGCGCGCGATGGCCGGGATGTCCGCATCCTCCCACAGGCGCAGCTCGATAAAAGGCGTGATCTCGGACGTGTGGTGAATCTCGCATTGCTCGGTGAACACCACACCCCATCCGCCTTGGGCTTTGACCGCCCGCATTTCTGCGGCCGCGGACGGATCGCGGTAGCCCCCACCATTGCAATGGGGCACCTGGTAAAAGCGGTTCTTGGCGGTCACCGGTCCGATGGCCATGGGCTGGAACAGCACGTCATAGCGCGCATCAGATGCGGCGGTCTCGCCCTGGGATGGGGGGATGTCCTTAGCCATGGGGCAGAGTGTGACGCTGCACCCCCCGGCCTGTCCACTGCCAACTTGTCGCCTTGTCCGAAAACCCCAGCAAACCCGCCTCCCCCAAACCTTAGTTGCGGGGGCAGTTTGGCCCGGCTTTGACCCGGGTTTCCAGGCCCTATCCCGACAGGTGGCGCTCACGCGGGCTTGCGGCGGGGCAAATCGCCAAAGGCCGGGCGCACAGTGATTATGGATTGGGCAAAGCGTGAAAGCGTTGGCGGGTTTTGCCAGGCAAGCGCAGGGTGCGCGACAGGATGCTGGGGCGAATCCCCTCAAAAGCCCCGGTGACCACACCCATGGTCAAAAGAGGCGCCGGGCGGCAGGTCCCCGCCCGGCGCTGGTCTTGGATCAGGCGACCAGGTCGAACCGGTCAGCGTCCATCACTTTGGTCCAGGCGGCCACAAAGTCGCGCACGAACTTCTCGGCATTGTCGTCTTGGGCGTACACTTCTGCATAGGCGCGCAGGATCGAGTTCGAGCCAAAGACCAGATCGGCACTGGTGGCGGTAAACTTCACCGCACCGCTGGCCCGATCCTGCAGCTCGTACAGCCCATCGGACGCGGGCTGCCAGCTGAGAGACATGTCCGTCAGGGTGACGAAGAAGTCGGTGGTCAATTGGCCGACACGGTCCGTGAACACCCCCTCGGGCGCGCCGTCATGGTTGGCCCCCAGCACCCGAAGCCCGCCCACAAGAACGGTCATCTCGGCTGCGGTCAGGCCCATCAGTTGCGCGCGATCCAGCAGCATCGCCTCGGGCGAGACGCCGTAGGCCGCTTTTTGCCAATTGCGAAAGCCATCGGCGAGCGGCTCAAGCACGGAAAAGCTGTCGGCGTCCGTCTGCTCGGCGCTGGCATCCCCACGGCCCGGAGTGAACGGCACCGCCACGTCAAAGCCTGCGGCCTTGATCGATGCCTCCAGCCCGACACCGCCTGCCAGCACGATCACGTCCGCAATGGACGCGCCCGCCTCGGCCGCGATCGGCTCCAACACTCCCAGGACCTTGGCCAGACGCTCCGGCTCGTTGCCCAGCCAGTCCTTTTGCGGCGCCAAACGCAAGCGCGCGCCATTGGCCCCGCCTCGCTTGTCCGAGCCGCGATAGGTGCGTGCGCTGTCCCAGGCTGTGGCGATCAGATCACCCGTGCTCAAACCGCTGTCGGCGATCTTGGCCTTTACTGCCTCCACGTCATAGCCGGTGGGGCCTGCGGGGATCGGATCTTGCCAGATCAGATCTTCGGCGGGGACATCGGGGCCGTAATAATTGGCCTTCGGGCCCATATCGCGGTGCGTCAGCTTGAACCAAGCGCGCCCAAACGTGTCTGCGAAATACTCGGGGTCTGCCCGGAACTTTTGGCAGATCTCGTTGTAGATCGGGTCCACTTTCATGGCCATATCCGCATCCGTCATCATCGGCATCGCGCGACCAGAGGGGTCGGAGGGATCGAGGGGCATCTCATCGTCGGGCATGTTCACCGGCTTCCACTGGTTTGCACCCGCGGGGGATTTGGTCAGCTCCCACTCATACCCAAAGAGATAGTCGAAATAGCCCATATCCCACTGGGTCGGGTGCTTGGTCCACGCCCCTTCGATGCCCGAGGTAAAGGCGTTGGCCGCTTTGCCGTCATGGCCTGGATTGCTCCACCCGAACCCTTGGGCATGGACCGGGCATCCCTCGGGCTCGGCGCCGATATTGGCGTGATCGCCGCCACCATGGGCCTTGCCGACGGTGTGACCGCCACAGGTCAGCGCTGCTGTCTCCTCATCATTCATCGCCATGCGCGCGAACGTCTCGCGCACATGAAGTGCTGTGCGCGCAGGGTCCGGGTTGCCGTTCACGCCCTCGGGGTTCACGTAGATCAGACCCATGTGCACAGCGGCCAAGGGATTGGCGAGCGTGCCGGGCGTCTCCAGATCGCCATAGCGGTTTTCGGACGGCGCGAGCCATTCGTTCTCCGCGCCCCAATAGACGTCCTTCTCTGGACCCCAGATATCCTCGCGCCCGAAGCCAAAGCCGAAGGTCTTCAGCCCCATGCTTTCATAGGCCATATTGCCCGACAGGATGATCAGGTCCGCCCAAGACAGGGCGTTGCCGTATTTCTTTTTGACCGGCCACAGCAGGCGGCGGGCCTTGTCCAGGCTTGCATTGTCTGGCCACGAGTTGAGCGGTGCGAACCGGATGTTGCCGGAGCCTGCGCCGCCACGGCCATCCCCCATCCGGTAGGACCCGGCGGAGTGCCAGGCAAGCCGGATCATCAGACCGCCGTAGTGGCCCCAATCCGCGGGCCACCAATCCTGGCTCTCGGTCATCAATGCTTGGACATCGGCCTTCACGGCCTCGTAATCCAGCGCTTTAACAGCCTCGCGGTGGTCATAGCCCGGGTCCATCGGGTTGGTGCGCGCGCCGTGCTGGTGCAAGATGTCCAGGTTGAGGCTCTCGGGCCACCATTTGGTGACGGAATTGTCGGTGCCGGTGTTTCCGCCATGCATCACGGGGCAGCTGCCCCCTGGGTTCACATTGGTGCCGTCCATCAAAGCGCTCCTGCTGTTGAGAGTGTGATTTGCTGAATCTTTAGAATGACTCAAAGATAAGAACCAATTGAATCTCCAAAACTGGCCGATTAGAAAAACTTATGAACCGCGTCACCCTCAAGCATATGCGCTATTTCCTGGCCCTGGTGGAGCATTTGCATTTCGGCAGGGCCGCCAGCGCCTGCGCGATCTCGCAACCGGCGCTGTCCCTACAGATCAAAGAGTTGGAGGGGGTACTTGGCGGCCCGATGGTGGAGCGCGCGGCCCGAGAACTGCGCCTGACCAGTTTGGGCCAAGACTTTGCCCAGCGAGCGCGCGAGATTTTGGTCCGCGTGGATGATTTGGAAGGCTTGGGCCGGGCCTCTCAAGCGCCGCTCTCGGGGCGGTTGCGGTTGGGGGTGATCCCGACGGTTGCCCCCTATCTGTTGCCCCAGATCATCAAGGCGCTGTCCGGCCGTTTCCCGGATCTCGACGTGCAGCCGCGCGAAAGCGTGACCCAATCCTTGATCGAGGATCTGCGCACCTCGCGCCTGGATGTGGCTTTGATGGCCCTGCCCGTCTCCGAGCCATCCTTGCGCGAATTTGCACTGTTCGATGAAGAGTTTGTGTTGGTCCGCGCCGCCAGTGACGCCAACCTGCCGGTGCCCAGCCCGGCCCATCTGCACAGCATGCGCTTGCTGTTGCTCGAAGAGGGGCATTGCTTTCGCGACCAGGCGCTGTCCGTGTGCGAGGTCTCAGGCGCGCGGCCCCGACAGATTATGGAGGGAAGTTCGCTTTCGACCCTGGTGCAGATGGTGGGGGCTGGCATCGGAGTCACCTTGGTCCCGCGCATGGCCGTGGCGTTGGAGGCGCATCGCCCAACTGGGCGCGAAAGCCGCTGACACCGCGCACAAACTCGCCCTTGGCCCGACGCTGCTGCGCATCGGTCTGGTCCTCCTCCATGGACGTATCCATTGGCGTG
This sequence comes from Pseudomonadota bacterium, assembly GCA_039821665.1. Classification (GTDB taxonomy): domain Bacteria; phylum Pseudomonadota; class Alphaproteobacteria; order Rhodobacterales; family Rhodobacteraceae; genus CANLSM01. The sequence goes on along the minus strand of JBCBNR010000241.1, from coordinate 167 downwards.
CTCATCTCAAAACCCCACCCGCATTGGCCTGACCTATCTCAGCCGCTTTGCGCACCACGGCGCCGATCTGCAACAGATCCTCGCCCAGCGGGTTGCTCTTGCGCCAAATCATTCCGATGGTGCGTGTCGGTGCAGGCGGTGGAAAGGCGGCGAAGGACACATCGGCG
>JBCBNR010000240.1:0-5013 GCA_039821665.1 Pseudomonadota bacterium | reverse complement strand
TTATACGGCCGGACGTAGCTGTTGTCCCGTCGGTAGCCAGGTGTCAGGTTATCCGGTCGAGCATTGAGTTCAAAATAGTCCTTTGGCATGTCGCACATGCGAGGAGGGACGCCTCTCGGGCGCAGATTGTATGCCGTGCTGGTGGTCACCGTTGGCAGGTTGCCTCGCATCAGCGCGGGCAGCTCGTCTTCAGAAGAACCGGCAATGATCGGTGAGACGTCACGGTCTTTGTTGCGAAACAAATGCTGCGCATAAGATCCCAAAGACACCGTTGCAATGGCCACCCCGCCCAGAACAACCAGCATCCCAAAGGCGACATAGACCGAACGCCGCGAGCCAGTTTTGCGACCGTCCTCAAGGTTGGACATCATTCATATCCACATCTTTTTCAGCTTCGGCTGGCCTATCCTGAGGGGGTGAAGAATGGGTTAGTTTTGATGTGTTTTTTGTTTTACGTGGATCGTAGATTTCAAACTTCACGGTGGTTGCGCGGCTTTTCCCATCATCCGAAGACAAGTCCTGAGAAAACTCCAATGATGCTCTGAGAATGTGCCACAGAGGTCGCGCACGCGTCCCCAACTTAGGCTCTTCGGCCCGGGATCGCATGTCTTCAAGCACCGCCCCACCGATACGCGGGCTCTGATCAAACATTTTAAGGATGGAAAAGCCGACTTGATGCTGTAGATCGAATGTGACGTACCCCGGTTCTGCCGGCGCGGTCTCACAGGACAACGCCAGAAGTTCCGAGAGAAGCTCGCTTGCGTTGTCCCTGTTTCCCTCGTCCCCTTTGCGGGTGTAAAGACTGCGTGCCCATGCGTGCAGTCTCTCCTCCGAGGACAATTGGCGCGACACGACAATACGATGTCGGCCGGACGATTGCCGTTGAAGCACGTCGCGCCCTGCCCCCCTATCATTCACAAAGCCGTTTTCGAGAACCAAAACCTCGTCACACGCTTCGAGAAGGCTTTTGTTTTCCGTTGCCACCAGGAAAGACCGTCCCAACTCCCTTTCAGCCGTGATTTGATCCAAGAGGGCATAAAAGCTTCGTTCGCTTAGATCTCTCTCAGGCAAATCTAAGAGGTAGAGTTTGGGCTCAAGCTCAAAGGCACGTGCGAGCGAAAGAATTTTGCCCTCTCTTCGGGACAAAAGCTTCGCGTCTGGACTCTCCAACATTCGATCCGTGTGTTTGCCGGTGACATCCACTTTCAGAAGCGCTGCCTTTGCGTGGTCACGCCCTCGGTCTTTTGAAAAACAGGTCAAGTTTTCAGCCGGTGTGCCTGACAGAAAGAACGGCTCAGCTGGGACATAGACAACAGATGCAGCCTGGGGCGATCTGCGCGGCGCCCAGAGGTCAATTCCGTCAAGCTGGCTTCGGCCAAGGGCGTAAGTATCGAGGTTCGGTTGCGGCGTTTGTATGCACGACAACAAAAGCGTTTTTCCTCCAGAGCCTTGCCCGGTTAGCCCCACCAGCCCACCGCGGGGAATTGAGAGGTCCACTGGGCTCAACAATTCCTCTCCAGTCAGCCGCGAATGAATGGTCAAGCCTTGTACCGTCAAGCCCGCTTTGAAGGTCTCCGCCGGAGTGTCCGAGACATCCGCTGTGGTCACAGTTCTGGGTCTGCCAAGGCGTGACATCAACGCCGGAAGGTGGTCCGAGCCGGTCACGAGGGCGCGCGCGGCTTCTGCTGCGATTAGGGACGCGGCCAGCATGCCACCTTCAGAGATCCTGAACGCACCGGTCAAATACCCTCCTAACGCCAGTGTCGCGACGAACGACACCGCAGAAACATTCTCTAAAATGGGTTTTTTAAGCAGCATAAGCGGCTTTGGGACTTCGTTGAGTGCCGCAAGGGATGCAGGAGCGCGGCCCGTCAACGCGGCGGTAACTTCGCTTCGGTCAAAGACTCTAATGCCCTTTTTGCGCTCAATTTTTTGCAAGCCAATCACAGCGCTTGCGCACACCACGGCCACGCATACCGCGCCCAGGGGCAAGAGGGGATGGACAAGGCCCAGAACGAACAGGGCAAGGCACGCAAAGCACGCCTCAAAGCCTGCGATGTAGTTTTCGCGCGCGGTTTGGTGCCCAACTAGAATTTGCGTTCGCAACGCCGCAACCACCGCGCGGCCAAGGAGAGCACAGGCCGACATCGCCAACAAAACCGGAAGCAGGGTAGGCGCTTGGGTCCGTAACACGACATCAAGGATGAGCACGACCATGATCGCGGGCGCAAGCCCCAGAACAGCGGTCACAGCCGTAAAGAAACCCAGCAAACAAATGCCCCACACAGGAAAGACCGGGTCGCTGACCCAGGCCTTTGGCGGTGGGGGTGGAAGTGGACCCGTCATGACCAAAAGCGCCCCGGGAAAGATCTTGGGTGTGCTGACGCGGCGCTATGCTGTGTATGAACAGCCTGCAAGCTTGAATATGACATGGGTCAGGACGCCTTCCTATTGCGTCGCGCCGCAACATGTTGCCCAACGGTGTGCCACAAAGCGTCCGGGGCGGGCAGCACAGGGGCTACGTGGGTCGAAGGCTGCTGTTCGACCTCCGGTTCGGGCACAATGAGACCACGCGCGCCGAGCACTGCCCCCTCGGAGTTGAAGCCTTTGGCAACACGGGCGGCGGGAAGGGCCAGCGTTCGGTGCAGCGATGCCCCACTTCCCACATGGACACCCTCGTGCAGGATGACGGGGCCCATGAGCGAGGCACTCGCTTCCAGGTCTACATTCGGCCCGATCCAGACCGGCCCATCCAACTGCGCTCGCCTCGAGACTTTGGCCTGGGGGTGGATGAAACCGCTTCTGTGGCGACGCATCTCCGCCGGGCCAAAATGTCCCAAAAAAAGACGATGCGTGGAGAGGGCCCGCAAATCCTCAAAGGTCTCCACAGGGTAGGTTCTGGCGGGGGCTGTCACGACCTTACACTTGGCCCCGAGCCGCACCAGAAGTGGCAGGAAATCGTCAATCAAGTCCGAAGGCCCGCCCCTCGGCAACATGTCCAAAGCTGCAGGTGACAGGATCACGATCCCGGTCGCCGCTACGGCACGCGCGTGCGTGGGCCGGGACAGCCGTTCGGTTTGGCCTGTCGCAACAAGGCCCGCGCCATCCACCACAACGGTTTTTTGGGTTGGTCGCACCGGTTGGTGTGACCAACATAGCAACGTCACTTCAGCGTCCGACGTTTTGTGAGCCGCGTGCAGCGCGGACAGATCCGCATCCGTGGCTAGATTTGAAGGGACCACCATAAGATCTTCATCCGGATCAAGGGACCGTCCACGGATGTCGCCGACCATCTGAGCGGCCGTCGGAAGATATGCTTTGGGCTGTCCATTGCCCAAGAGTCTTTGCGGGTGGACCTCAAGCATAACGCCCAGTTGCGCCCCATCTTTCAGCGTCTCGCTCAGAACCTCGTGTTGGTAAGCTGTCGCGATGTGGACGCGCCGAAAGCCGTTTGAGCGCAGATGCTTTACCCCATGAACCAAAATTGAATTCCCCAAAAGCGGGGCCGCGCCTTCTACGAGAGAAGCGTAAGCGCGCCCTGTTGTGGGACGCATCGGAACGCATGCGACGGGGCAGAGGCGATCACGCATGCGCAACGCACCGCCCACCTCCGCCCAAAGCGCGTCTTGGACACACGCGTGCTGGATCAAAACCCGGCCGAGTGCTGCCTTGGTCAACGCCGCTTGAACATCGCCCCGCACCGCGACCAAAGCGAAAATCCTATCTGGCAGGGTCAGTGAGGCAAGCTCCGCTAAAAAGGCAACGCCCGCAAAGTCGATGACGCGGACACTGCTCAGCTCCAGCAGCAGACCGGATGGGGATCCGTCTAGGACAGCTTGAAACATTGGGCGCAGAGCCTGACTGAGACGCAGATCAAGACGCGTGTCGTCGAGCGAGACCAGAGCAAGCCCTTTGATATGTTCAACCTTGATCACGGCGCGCCCCCGATCCGAACGGAACAGTCACGCGCGCGAGGCTCAGCAGCACCGGCGCAGCCCATTTTCCCGTGGCTGGCCCCGATTGCGTCCTCCATTGGCTTGGCTGAACATGCGGTTCGCCGCAGTCCCACGCATGGGACAGCAAAGCGGCTTTCCTTTGCATCACACGCCATCTTAGCGCCCTTGCCCAATATTTCCCAAGCGATCGCCAATGTGCGCACGCCATCTTAGAGGGGAAGGGCCCAACCCAATCGTCCAGGCGAGCGCTTGGGTTCGCGCAACAAGATACAATGCGACAGATGTCAAAAGCACTGTTGGCAGTATCTTGGCTAAGACTTGCGCCGAGGGCGAAAGGCCAAGAGTAGAGATCGCAATCTCTGCAAGGTCTAAGAAAATTGGATGCATAAGGTAGAGCCCGAAGCTAAAGGGTGCCAGCCTCACAAGAAGCTCGGGCCAGATGCCCTTTGGCGCCGACATCGCCAGAGCAAACAACCCAACAGGTGTCAGAAAGTCGGCCCAAAACGCTGGCTCGAAATTCCACTCCCACGTGCCAGACATCGCAATCCGCCGCGCATGCTCCAACTTCGCAACCAACGCCACCAACACCAAACCGACCGAGAGCCGAAAACACCAGGTAAGGCGGCCCCTTTGGTAAAGCCCCCAAAGCGCGCCCGCCGCCATCCCGTATCCGAGGTAACAGGCGACTTTGATCGCGCGCAGCGCAAATTCGAACCCCGGTAAGTTTTGGTGGTTGGACCAAAGGAAAACATCCACCTCGCGCTTCGCCAAAAGGCTGACTAGAATGGTCAGCCCCAAAATCGGGTAACGCTGAGCAAGCTGGAACAGAGGATAAGCCAATAAGATGGGAAACAGTGTTGGTATAAAGTGCATGTGATACTTGATTTCACCAAGCAAAATATAGCCAAACCATGCGGTTGGATTATTCAGTTCGGATAGATAGCTTTCAGCATAGCCAAAATAGCTCGCCTTTATAAGATTGTAGAACGCATAAAACACGAGCCAGAACGCAAATGGCAGCAGCAAACGCTCTGCCTGCTGGGACAGAACCGTACCA
>JBCBNR010000239.1:0-5022 GCA_039821665.1 Pseudomonadota bacterium | reverse complement strand
GTGCGCCAGCGCGTCTACTAAAAACGATGGTGGCGGCCTGACCGGACAGGTCGGGCCGCCCCTGACCCACGCCCCACCCGCCCACCCGCGCGGGACAGGGGCGGCTTGAACCGCACCCGATCTATGCTTTGAAGGCTGACCTATGGCAATTGCCCAGACCGAGAGCACAGCCGCGCCCACCCGGTCCTGGTGGCGGGCAAACCAGCAGCGTCTGACACCCTGGCTGTTTCTGGCGCCGGGCATATTGATGTTCGCGGTTTACGTGATCTTGCCGATCTTCCAGTCGCTCTCGATCAGCTTTTACGCGTGGGACGGCATCAGCCCAACGGCCGAATATATCGGCCTTAGCAACTATGCCGAGTTGTTGGAGGACGAGGATTTCTACACCTCGCTGTGGAACAACCTTCTGTGGCTTGTCCTCTACTTGCTGGCCATCCCCGGGGGGCTTTTTGTGGCCCTCTTTCTCAACCAAACCGTGCGCGGCATCCGGATTTACAAATCCCTCTTCTTCTTTCCCTTCGTGATCAGCCAAGTGGTGGTGGGCCTGGTCTTTGCCTGGTTCTATGATCCGAATTTCGGGCTGATGAACGTGGTTCTTGGATGGTTCGGCGCAGGCCCCATCGCGGTGTTGGCGGACGAGCGCTATGTCACCTATGGCATCATCGCCGCGGGCCTTTGGCCCCAAACCGCCTATTGCATGATCCTATACCTCACCGGTCTAAACGCAGTGGACCCCGAGCAGATCGAGGCCGCGCGCCTGGATGGGGCGAAAGGCTGGCGGATGCTGTGGTATGTGATCTTGCCCCAGCTGAAACCGGCGACGTTCATAGCGGTGGTGGTCACGGTGATCGGCGCGCTGCGCTCGTTCGACCTGATCTCGATCATGACCGATGGCGGGCCCTATGGGTCGAGCCGGGTGCTCGCGTTTTATATGTACGAGCAAGCCCTGTCGGAATACGGGTTTCGCATGGGCTATGGTGCGGCGATTGCGGTGGTGCTGTTTGCGATCATGATGGTCTATATCTCCTACTTCCTATTCAAGATGTACCGAGACGAACGGGAGGGGCTGTAGATGTTTCCCCGTCCTGTTCAACACTCCGGCCCCGGGTGGACGCTGGTCTACCAAATCGCGCTGCCCCTCGCGCTAATCCTGTGGCTGCTGCCGCTGATTGCGGTGGCCGTCACCTCTGTGCGGTCTGCGGGCGACATCACTGCAGGCAATTATTGGGGCTGGCCCACGTCGTTCAACTTGGTGGAAAACTACACGGCCGTCTTCACCAACTCGCCCATTGGACAGTACATCCTGAACTCGTTCAAAGTGACGATCCCAACGGTGATCGGCACTCTGGCGCTGTCATGCATGACGGGCTTTGCGCTTGGGATCTACAGGATCCGGTTCAATCTGCTGATCTTCTTCATGTTCGTGGCGGGCAACTTCATTCCGTTCCAAATCCTGATGGTGCCCGTGCGTGACCTGACGTTGGATCTGGGGATGTACAACACCACCATGGGGCTGGTCGCATTCCATGTGGCGTTCCAGACCGGGTTCTGTACGCTTTTCATGCGCAACTTCATCCGCGCCCTGCCCATGGAGTTGATCGAGGCCGCCCGAGTGGAAGGGGTCTCGGAGATCCGCATCTTTTGGTATGTCGTCCTGCCCCTGATGCGCCCGGCGATTGCGGCGCTTAGCGTGCTGATCTTCACCTTCATCTGGAACGACTATTTCTGGGCGACGGTTCTGACCCAGTCGGCGGACACACAGCCGGTGACGGCCGGTTTGTACTCGCTCAATGGGCAGTGGGTGGCGGCCTGGCATCTGGTCTCTGCCGGGTCGATCGTGGCCGCCATGCCGCCAGTTCTGATGTTCTTCTTGATGCAAAAGCATTTCATCGCGGGGCTGACCCTGGGCGCGGTAAAGTAATGTCCCGCCTCGATTGGATAGCGGTCGATTGGGGCACCACCCATCTGCGGGCCTGGGGTATGGGTGCCGGTGGCGTGGTGTTTCAGACGCGCGGTGATCAGGGCATGGCACAGGTGCGCCCAGGTGGGTTCGAGGAGGCGCTTCTCGCGCTGGTGGGGGACTGGATCGCCCATCCCACGCCGGTGGTTGCCTGCGGCATGGTGGGCGCGCGCCAAGGCTGGGTGGAGACACCCTATCGCTGCGTGCCATGCGCGCCGGTCACGGCGCTGACCCAGGCCCCCACCCAAGATGCGCGCCTGCGGGTTTTTGTGACAGCGGGTGTGCAACAGACCAACCCTGCGGATGTGATGCGGGGCGAAGAGACGCAAATCGCAGGCCTGGTGGCCGAACGCGAGACGTTGAGCGGCGTTGTCTGCCTGCCGGGCACACACTCCAAATGGGTCCAGATGGAAGCGGGCGAGATCTTCCACTTCGCCACGTTTCTGACGGGTGAGTTGTTCGCGCTGCTGGCCAGCGCGTCCGTGTTGCGCCACGGGATCGCCGATGACGGTGCGGATATGCAAGCGTTTTTGGAGGCTGTGGACACCGCCCTCGGCACCCCAGAGCGGGTGGCGGCCAAGCTTTTTGGGCTGCGCGCAGAAGGGCTGATTTCCGGGCTTGATCCGGTCACAGCCCGGGCGCGCCTGTCGGGCCTTTTGATCGGGTTGGAGCTTGCGGGCGCCAAACCCTATTGGCTGGGACAAGAGGTGACTTTGGTGGGCGATGGCGCGCTGATCGACCTCTATTCAGCGGCACTTGGCCAGTTGGGCCTTGTGCCAAACCGGCGCAGCGGCGAGGCGGCGGTGCTGGCCGGGCTGGCAGCGGCCAATCGCAGCTTGATGGACACGGCCCGATGACCCAATCCAAGGACGCGGCCCATGTGACAGACGATCTGAAAAGCCGAGAAAAAGGGATAAGCGCGTGACCCGACCCCTGATTGCCATCTTGCGTGGCTTGCCGCCCCAAGATGCCTTGGCCACTGCGCGCGCTTTGATTGCCGCTGGGATCACCCGGATCGAGGTGCCCTTGAACTCGCCCCAGCCTTTGGACAGCATTCAGTCCATGGCCACCGAACTGGCGGGCGAGGGCGTGTTCGGCGCGGGCACGGTGCTGAGCGCACAGGAGGTTGCCGAAGTGGCTCAGGCAGGCGGCACGTTCATCGTCTCGCCCAATGCGGATGTGGGCGTGATCCGCGCGACCAAAGCCGCCGGTCTGGACAGTTATCCAGGGGTTTTCACGCCGACCGAGTGCTTTGCCGCCCTGGATGCGGGTGCGGATGGGCTGAAGCTGTTTCCGGCCAGCATGGCGGGGCCGGGCGGGCTGAAAGCCCTGCGCGCTGTCCTGCCCGAGACAACGCAGGTTTACGCCGTCGGTGGCGCAGAGCCCGAGGCTTTCGCCGTTTGGGTGGCCGCAGGGGCCAGTGGCTTTGGCCTGGGCGGGTCGCTTTACAAACCCGGTCAAGACCCGCAGGAGACGGCTCGCCGCGCGCGCGCGGCCGTGGCCGCCTGGGATGCCCTATGACGGGCCGTACCCTCGGCGTCTGCTACTACCCCGAGCATTGGCCAGAGGAGCGGTGGGCCGAAGATGCGGCGCGCATGGCACGCGCCGGCCTTGGCCTGGTGCGTATTGGCGAGTTTGCCTGGTCCCGGTTAGAGCCTACGCCCGGTGATCTGCGTTTTGACTGGCTTGACCGGGCGATCGAAACCTTGGCAGCGGCGGGGTTGAAGGTGGTTTTAGGCACGCCCTCGGCCACGCCACCTGTCTGGATGTTCGAACGTCACCCGGACATGGCCCATGTGGATCCCATGGGCCGCGCAGCGACCCATGGCGGGCGGCGGCACTATTGTTTTTCGCATGTAGGCTATCGGTCGGAGGCGGCGCGCATGGCCCGCCTGCTGGCCGAGCGCTATGGCAAGCATCCGGCCCTTGTGGCCTGGCAGACGGATAATGAATATGGCTGCCATGACACAACGCTAAGCTATTCGTCTGCGGCTCTGTCAGGGTTTCGCGCGTGGTTGAGCGCGCGCTACGGGCAGATCGATACCCTGAACCAAGCCTGGGGCACTGTCTTTTGGTCGATGGAGTATCGCACCTACGACGACATCCCCTTGCCCAACACCGCGATGGCCGAGGCGAACCCGTCCCATTGGCTGGATTTCTATCGCTACAGTTCGGACCAGGTCAGGGACTTCAACCGGGCCCAAGTGGAGGCGATCCGCGCCCATTCGGACGCACCGATCAGCCACAACTACATGGGCCGGGTGACCGAGTTCGACCATTTCGACCTGGGCGCGGATCTGGAGATCGCCACCTGGGACAGCTATCCCCTTGGCTTTTTGGAGGATCGAGGCGAGGGGACCGAGGCCCATAAGCGGGCCTTTGCCCGCCAGGGCGACCCGGATTTCCAGGCTTTTCACCATGATCTTTACCGCGCGGTGGGGCGGGGGCGCTGGTGGGTGATGGAACAACAACCCGGACCGGTAAACTGGGCGCCTTGGAACCCCGCGCCTCTGCCAGGGATGGTCCGCCTTTGGGCATGGGAGGCGTTTGCCCATGGGGCCGAGACTGTGTGCTATTTCCGCTGGCGCCAAGCACCCTTTGCCCAAGAGCAGATGCATGCGGGCCTTTTGCGCGCAGATGGCGCAGAGGCCCCAGGGCTGGAGGAGGCCACGCAGGTGGCCCGCGAGATCACGCAGACGCCACACGCGGCCCCTGCGCCGCAAGTGGCCCTGGTGTTTGACTATCAGGCCTGTTGGGGCACCGCCATCCAGCCCCAAGGTCGCGATTTTGATCAATTCGCGCTGGTCTTTGCGTGGTACCGCGCGCTGCGATCCTTGGGTCTGGGGGTGGATATTCTGGCCCCCGATCAGGCCCCCTTGGCCCGGCACCGTCTGATCCTGGCCCCCGGTTGCCTGTGGTGGCGCGACGGCCAGCGCGAGGCCTATGCCGCCTCGGGCGCGCAGGTGCTGGTGGGGCCGCGGGCCGGGGCCAAAACCCAAGACTTTGCCTTGCCCCAAACCCTCGCCCCGGACTGGGCGGCGCTGGGCGTTACCGTCACCCGC
>JBCBNR010000238.1:0-5033 GCA_039821665.1 Pseudomonadota bacterium | reverse complement strand
CCCGAGATCAGAATGCCGATGCGCAGCCCCCCGGTCATCAGGTGCGCGGGAAACTGTCGATACGGGTCTAGCCCTGCAGGAGACGGGCGAGACCGTGTACCAGATCGGCACCGTGACCCAGGGCGAGACCCGTATCGACAGTTTCCCGCGCACCTGATGACCGGGGGGCTGCGCATCGGCATTCTGATCTCGGGCAGCGGCTCGAACATGGTGGCGCTGGTGCGTGCCATGCAAACCGGCGATGTGGCGGCGACCCCGGCCCTGGTGCTGTCCAACCGCCCACAAGCCCCGGGTTTGGGCAAGGCGCGCGATCTGAATGTGCCCACCCAAACGGTGCCCCATGCGCAGTATCAGACGCGCGAGACGTTCGAGGCTGCCCTGGATGAGGCCCTCACCGCCGCCCGCATCGATCTGGTGTGCTGCGCGGGCTTTATGCGCATTCTCACACCTGGCTTTGTGTCGCGGTGGGAGGGGCGGATGCTGAACATTCATCCATCGCTTTTGCCCAAATATCCCGGTTTGGACACCCACGCGCGCGCTCTGGCTGCGGGTGACAGTCGGGCGGGATGCACCGTGCATGAGGTCACAGCGGAGCTGGATGCGGGTCCCATCCTGGGCCAGGCATCCGTGCCGATCGCGCCTGGGGACACACCCCAGACACTCGCCGCACGGGTCTTGATCCAAGAACATCGGCTTTATCCAGCGGTCCTCGCCCGGGTGGTGGCGGGCAACCGAGAGATGTTGGTCCTATGAGCCGGCCGGTCAGTGCCATACGCAACATCGGCCCCGCCATGGAACAGTCGTTTCATGCAGTCGGCATCACAAGTGCGGACGAGATCGAGGAGATGGGCGCCGATGCGGCCTATCAAAAGCTGCTCGCAGGCGGGCACCGGGCGCATTTCATTGCCTATTACGCCCTTGTCATGGGGCTTCAAGGCAGGCCCTGGAACGATCTGGACGCTGACGAAAAGGCAAGCCTGCGCAAACGCTTCAACGCTCTGAAGGCCACCTCGGCCCCTGCCAGCGCGTTGGAGCGGGAACTGGACGCGCTGGGTCTGCGCAAGGCGGACTGAGCCTAGGACCCGGGCTATAAAACCGAGTTGGCCCGGCGCAGCAAATCTTCGTCAAACATCGCGGGCGCGTGCCGAACATGGGTGTCAAAGCTGGCAGACAGGCCAATGCCCGCCGCTTGCGCCCTCGCCTCGTCCAGCCAATCGATCAGCACAAATAGCGTGCGACCGGTCAGCGGTTCATAGGTCAGCGACACCACAGGGCAGCAGGTCATGCGCCCATGGGGCAGTGCGAGGCTGAACAGCGTGTCGTGCAGCCGCAAGGGCACGGGCCGCTGCAAACATTCCAGAACACCACCGAACCTGAGGTTGAGCGGAAAACTGGCACAGGCGCGCACGACCTTGCCGTGATGATCCAGCAATTCCGCTGGGGTTGGGGTAAATCGACCGGAGTCCAGCATGGGAGCTCCTCTTTTGGTTGCGTGTGCGATACCAGGCGACGGCAAGGCCGTCTCTCAACACACAAATGACCCTAGTTGCATGGCGATGTGCGTTTCCAGGAGAACCCCACAAAGAAACACGCACGAGCCGGTTTTGCCCGGTTGGTAGACATCTAGACACCCACCGCGTGGTTTTTATTGCGCTTTTGTAAAAGTTCAATGACAGCAAAAAGGGCACATCTTGTGATGTGCCCTTCTCGATTTCCCGTATCTAGAGTGTGCTTTGGCAGATAGCCGAGGCGGCTTAGCCCACCAGTTCCAGGCCCGAAAAGAAGTAAGCAATCTCTTCAGCCGCCGTTTCAGGCGCGTCTGAGCCGTGGACGGAGTTTTCGCCGATGGACAGCGCGAATTCTTTGCGGATCGTGCCCTCGGCGGCTTCTGCAGGGTTGGTTGCCCCCATCACTTCGCGGTTTTTCGCCACCGCATCCTCGCCTTCCAGCACTTGGGCCACGATGGGCGCAGAGGACATAAACTCGCACAACTCATCGTAGAATGGGCGCTCCTTGTGTACGCCGTAAAACACACCTGCCTGCGCCTTGGTCAGGTGAATGCGCTTTTGCGCCACGATCCGCAGACCAGCCGCCTCGAACTTCGCGTTGATCGCACCGGTCAGGTTGCGGTTGGTGGCGTCGGGCTTGATGATTGAAAAGGTGCGCTGCACGGCCATGGTCGGATCCTTTCACTGGCAAAGGCCCCGATTGGCAGGACCTGTTGCGGCGTCGCCTAACACGGGCCGATGCCTGAGAAAAGGGGGCATGTGACGCGCCTTGACAGCGTGCTGTCAAAGCCCGAGAGAGGCGCCATGCTGCGCATCGAGGACATCACGTACCGGATCGAAGGCAGGCCTTTGTTCGAAGGGGCCAGCGCGGTTATCCCCACGGGCCATAAGGTGGGCCTGGTGGGGCGCAACGGCACTGGCAAAACCACCCTCTTTCGGCTGATCCAGGGCCAGCTGACCTTGGACGGGGGCGCGATCTCGATCCCCAAAGGCGCGCGCCTGGGCGGGGTGTCCCAGGAGGTGCCGTCCAGCTCCACCTCCCTGCTCGACACCGTGCTCGCCGCCGATGTGGAACGGGCAAGCCTTCTGGCGGAGGCCGAGACCGCGACAGCGCCCGACCGCATTGCCGAGATCCAGATTCGCCTCGCAGACATAGAGGCCCATTCAGCCGAGGCGCGCGCGGCCAGCATTCTGATGGGCTTGGGTTTTGACACCGCAGCACAGGCGCGCCCCTGTTCCGATTTCTCCGGTGGCTGGCGGATGCGCGTGGCCCTGGCCGCGGTGCTGTTCTCGCAACCTGATCTGTTGCTGTTGGACGAGCCGACCAACTATCTGGATCTGGAAGGGTCGGTCTGGCTGGAGGCGTATCTCGCCCGCTATCCCCATACGATCTTGCTGATCTCCCACGATCGTGGGCTGCTCACCCGCTCGGTGGGCGCGATTTTGCATTTGGACCGGCATGATCTGACGCTCTATCAAGGCAATTACGAAACCTTTGCCCGCATCCGCCAGGAACGTGCCGCCCAGGCACAGGCGGAATACGCCAAACAGCAGGCCGCGCGTGCCCATATGCAATCCTTTGTGGATCGCTTTCGCTATAAGGCCTCCAAGGCCCGTCAGGCCCAGTCGCGCCTCAAAGCGTTGGAACGTCTTTCGGCGGATGCGCCGGTGATCGAAGGCTCCGTCTCTGGGTTCAACTTCCCCTCGCCCGAGGCGCTGTCGCCGCCCATCATCCGGCTGGACCAGGTGAGCGTGGGCTACAACGACACCCCGGTTCTCAAGCGGCTGAACTTGCGCATCGATCAAGATGATCGCATCGCCCTTTTGGGGGCCAACGGACAAGGCAAATCCACCCTGTCAAAGCTGCTCTCGGATCGGCTGAGCGCATTAGAAGGGGACAAGCACGCATCCTCCAAGCTGCGCATCGGCTATTTCGCCCAGCACCAAGTGGATGAGCTTGAGCTGGAAGAGACACCGCTGCAGCATCTGCAGCGCGAGCGCCCCGAGGAGACACCCGCCAAACTGCGCGCGCGCCTTGCCCAAGGGGGGTTGGGCGCCGAGATCGCCACCACTCAGGTGCGCAAACTTTCAGGGGGTCAAAAGGCACGGCTTTCGCTCTTGTTGGCCACGCTCGATGCCCCCCATATGATCATCCTCGACGAGCCCACGAACCACCTAGACATTGAAAGCCGCGAGGCCCTGGCCCGCGCGCTGAACGATTATGATGGGGCCGTTATCCTGGTCTCTCACGACCCCCATCTGATTGAGATGGTGGCAGACAGGCTGTGGCTGGTCAAAGACGGCACCGTCGCCCCCTATGACGAGGATTTGGACAGCTATCGGCGTATGCTTTTGGGCGAAAAACCGCGGACGCCGAAAGCCGAAAAACCCAAAGCGAAACCCAAAGCCCCCTCACCGTCCACCCTGAAGGCGGAAATCGCGAAATGCGAGGCACGGGTGGAAAAGCTGCGGGCCATGCTCAACAAATTGGACGCAAAGTTTGCGGAACCCGGCTTCTATCAAGACACGCCCATGGCCGAGCTGACCCGCTGGCAGGCCAAACATGCCGAGGTGTTGGAGGCGATCGACAAGGCCGAGGCCCTGTGGCTGACCGCACTCGAAGCACAGGACGCGCAAGAATGACATCTTCGGCATGATTGATCTGGCGCTTACCTCCTTTGTCACCCTGTTCGTGATCATCGACCCGGTTGGCCTTGCCCCGATATTCGTGGCCCTCACCCAAGGGATGGAGGCCCGCGCGCGCCGTGCGGTGGCCTACCGGGCCGCAGGTCTTGGGCTGGTTCTGTTGTTGGTCTTTGGTCTCGCAGGCGAGCGATTGTTGGACGCGGTCGGGATCACCATGCCCGCCTTTCGCATCGCAGGCGGCCTGCTGCTCTTTCTCACAGCCCTTGATATGCTTTTCGAGCGTCGCTCGGAGCGGCGGGAAAACCAGATCGAAGACAAACCGGACCCATCGGTCTTTCCGCTTGCCATTCCGCTTCTGGCCGGACCAGGCGCTATGGCGACAATGATCCTATTGATTGGAAATCACCCTGGTGACATACGCGCACAAGTGCTTATCTTTGGGGTGATGTTTGCTGTCGTGGGTGCCGCTTTGGGCTTTTTCTTGCTCGCAGGCTCGATCGAGCGGGTTTTGGGCCAAACCGGGATCAATGTGGTCACACGATTGTTGGGACTGTTGCTCGCGGCCCTGTCCGTGCAATTCGTGCTTGATGGTCTAAGCGATGTGGGAGTGCTGTAGCCATGTTCAACGACCCCGACACCCTGGCCAGCTTGCTCTATCTTGGGCTGCTCGGCGGGGCGCTGTCGATCTGGCTCTTCGCCAGCTACCGCTCGCGCCTCAGCCAAGCCCTTCAGGCAATGGCGATCTGGGCGCTGATTTTCGTGTTCGCGGTGATCGCCTATGGCTATCGCGACCAGGTCAGCGCGCAGTTGCGCCCCCAGGCAGCCGTTGTGACCCCCACGGGCGAGATCGAGCTGCGCCGGGCCGCGGACGGTCATTTT
>JBCBNR010000237.1:0-5034 GCA_039821665.1 Pseudomonadota bacterium | reverse complement strand
GCGCCTATTGGGGCGGATTGTTCACGGTAGGCGCGTTTCTGACCACCTTTGGCCTGGAGAGCCGGGATTGGGAGGCCGCGCAAGACTGGTCGGGCCTGCCCAATTCGTCCATCATCCTTCTGGGACTGGCCATGATGGGCGGCGGCATTGCCACAACGGCCGGTGGGGTAAAGCTGTTGCGGGTCTATTCGCTGTACAAACATGGTCTGCGCGAGATGCGCCGGCTGATCCACCCTAATTCGGTGGGTGGGGCCGGGATGACCGCCCGGCGTATCCGTCGTGAAGGTGCTTATATCGCGTGGATTTTCCTGATGCTTTTCGCGCTTGGGATTGCCGCGTCAATGCTGCTGCTCAGCGTGCAGGGATTGGAGTTTGAGGCGTCTCTCGTCCTGTCCGTGGCCGCCCTTACCAACACGGGGCCTGCGATCACTGTGCTGGAGCCTGCCGTGAATATCGGCGCGCTCAGCTCGGGTCAGTTGGCTGTGGTGTCGCTGATTATGGTGCTGGGCCGGATGGAAACCCTGGTGGTTGTGGCCTTTCTGAACCCCAGCCTGTGGCGCGAATGACATCACCGGCTGTTGCACTGCATTGTTTCCAAGCACTTTACACTGGAAATCTTGCCGCACTGCACCCATACTAATCCCATGTGTGTATGACGTGGCCGCAAAATGCTGCCCAACAAGACTAAAAGGCTGAACAATGGCTGGCGATAAACAAAATCTCCAAGATGCATTTCTCAACAACGTGCGCAAAGGAAAGATCCCCGTCACTATCTTTTTGGTGAACGGCGTGAAACTCCAAGGCGTAATCACCTGGTTTGATAATTTCTGCACGCTTTTGCGTCGTGATGGTCAATCTCAACTTGTGTACAAGCACGCGATTTCGACGATTATGCCGTCGCAACCTGTGACGTTGTACGAGGCTGACGACAATACCTGAGGGCTCTACGCGCACCCTGGTGCTGCACCCGGACCTGCGCCCGGGGCGTTCAACCGATGCGTCGTTTTCGTTGGACGAGGCGGTCAGCCTGACCCGCGCGTTGGAGCTGGCCGTTGTGGGCGCGCATGTGGTCACGGTTCAGCAGCCCAGGGCAGGGACGCTGTTCGGCCCCGGCAAGGTGGACGAGCTGGGCGAGATCTGTGCCGAGCACGAGATCGAGCTGGTGATTGTCGATGGGCCGGTCACACCGGTGCAGCAACGCAATCTGGAAAAGGCTTGGCAGGTCAAGCTGTTGGACCGCACGGGCCTGATTTTGGAAATCTTTGCCGACCGTGCCGCCACCCGCGAAGGGGTGTTGCAGGTGGATCTTGCGGCGCTGAGCTACCAAAAATCACGCCTTGTGCGGTCTTGGACCCATTTGGAGCGTCAGCGTGGCGGTCTGGGTTTTGTCGGCGGGCCTGGCGAGACCCAGATCGAAGCAGACCGCCGGGCGATTGATGCCCAGATCGGGCGCATCCGCAAAGCTCTGACAAAAGTGGTCAAAACCCGCTCGCTTCACCGTGCGGCGCGCAAGAAGGTGCCCTATCCGATCGTCGCACTCGTGGGCTACACCAATGCCGGAAAATCAACGCTTTTCAATCGTTTGACCGGCGCTGATGTGTTGGCGAAGGATATGTTGTTCGCCACCCTAGACCCGACCATGCGCGCGGTGCGCTTGGCGTCGGGGCCCGAGGTGATCTTGTCGGACACGGTTGGATTTATCTCTGATCTGCCCACGCAGTTGGTCGCAGCGTTCCGTGCAACGTTGGAAGAGGTGTTGGACGCGGATCTGATCCTACATGTGCGCGATATCAGCCATCCCCGCTCTGACGAGCAGGCGCAAGACGTGCACACCATCCTGGAAGAGCTTGGGGTGGACGAAGACCGGCGCGCCCGGATGTTGGAAGTGTGGAACAAAACCGATCTTCTGCCGCCCCAAGACCTTAGTTCAACCTTGGCGCGGGCCGAACGGTCCGAGCATGTGTATCCTCTCTCAGCGGTAACCGGGGCAGGGCAGGACGCCCTGTTGCAAGCAATCGCGTCCGCCTTGCGCCCGGATTTGCGGCGAGAGACGCTGCATCTGCCTTTCGAAGACAGTCGCAGACGCGCTTGGCTGTTCCGGCATCATCTGGTGGAAGGCGAAGATCAAAGCGACACAGGTTATGCGCTGGTTGTGGCCTGGACGGCGGTGCAGCGGGCGCAGTTCATGGCTTTGGACGAGACGACCGAACCAAGCTAGCAACGGCGGCAAATTCCATCCCCGCCACGGGGGTCCAATCCGAAAACCGGCTGCGGATCCATGTCCGCTGGCGTTTGGCAAATTGATGTGTGGCAATGGCCGCGCGCTCGACGGCCTCGTCCAAGGTCATTTCACCGCGCAGATGCGCTGTCAGAACATCCGCGCCCAGGGCTTTGGCCGCAGGGCGCGTGGGGTCGAGGCCCAGATTATCCGCGCATTCTTCAAGCGCGCCTTGGGCAATCATAGTGCGCAATCGCGCCGTGATACGCGCGTTCAAGGCATGTGTTTCTGGCTGCAAAATCAATGGGATCGTGTCGTTTCTTGAGATCGTGGGAAAGGTGGGGTCGGCCTGCCAGTCGGACAGGGTGCGGCCGGTTTGGGCGTGGACCTCCCAAGGCGCGCTGCAACCGCCGGGCGTTGTTTTGATCGATACGCGCATACAAAGCCGGGTCAGCCTTTGCGACCGCGCGCTGCAAACCTGCCAAACCGTGGCTTGCAAGATAGGCCTCCGACGCCATGCGCGTCGTGGGCGTGGTTGCTGGAATTTCGTTCAAGCCTTCGGTCAGCGCCGTGAAGTAAAGCCCTGTGCCACCGACAAAAATAAGCGGTCGTGGATTGTCTAACAACGCGCGCACCTCGCGCAGCCAATGGCCGACCGAATAGTCATCAGCCGGGTCAACGTGACCGTAAAGCATATGTGGTGCCAGCGCGCAGTCGCGCGCATCGGGGCGTGCCGTCAGAACGCGCCAGTTGGCGTAGACCTGTAAGGCGTCCGCATTCACGATGTCTGCACCGAGGTCCTGGGCCAGGTGCAGGGCCAGCGCAGACTTGCCCGATGCCGTTGGTCCACAAAGCAGAATGCGAAGGCTCATAGGGTCGAAACGCCGTTTATAGGATCTTCTAAATTAACATAATTATGATTAGTCACGTTTAGTGTCCAGGCGCCAGGGGGTCGGAAAACCGACTTCGTGGGAACATTTTTTGAAATCAACCCCCTAATGCACCAAGTTTTTTGCTGCCCTGCTGTTGACCAAAGCGCTTTAATCTTTTGCACTGCGCCGGTGTCTTGCGTCCAGCTGCCCCACAGATGGGCGTAAGAGAAAAATAAGGTCAACCAGGGAGACATGAATGACCAAGGCAACCGTTAACGGCAAAGCGCTGCACTCCGCAGTGGCTGAACTGGCCCGAGAAACAGTCGATGGCAAGATGGACCGTCGCGAATTTCTGGCAACTGCCACGGCGTTGGGTGCAACCACCGCAACGGCATATTCTATCCTCGGCCTCGCGGCCCCTGCTGCCAAGGCGGATGGGCACGCGAAATCCGGCGGCACGCTGCGCGCGGCCATGTCGGTGCGCCGGGTTGAAGACCCGCGTATCTTTGACTGGTCCGAAATGGGCAACGTCGCCCGCGGCTTTAGCGAGACGCTGGTGCGCTACACCCGCGACTTTACGTTCGAGCCGATGCTGCTGGAAAGCTGGGAGGTCAACGACGACGCAACCCAGTACACTTTGAACGTCCGCAAAGGCGTGAAGTGGAACAATGGCGACGACTTCACCGCCGATGACGTGGTTTTCAACATCAACCGTTGGTGTGAAAAGCATGTGGCCGGCAACTCGATGGCTGGTCGCATGGCATCCCTTCTCGAAAAGGTCGGGGAAGAGACCTATACCGAGGAAGTGACCGCGGATGACGGCACCAAATCCACCGAAGAAAAGGTGTTGGAACTGTTCGCAGCGCGTGAAGGTGCAATCGTTAAGGTTGATGACCACACGGTTCAGCTGAACCTGGAAGCCCCCGACATCACCATCATTCCGGGCATGTGCGACTATCCCGCCCTGATCGTGCACCGCGACTTCGATGGCTCGCTGAGCGACGCGCCGGTGGGCACCGGTCCGTTCAAGCTGGTCGAGTTGGAGGTGGGCGTGCGCGCACGGCTCGAACGCTCCGACACACCTTGGTGGGGTGGCGACGTCTACCTGGATGCGGTGGAGTTTGTCGATTACGGCACAGACCCGTCGGCCGAGATTGCCGCGTGGGAAGCCGGCGAAATCGACGTGAACTATCAGTCCACAGGCGAGTATGTCGAGATTTTCGACAGCCTGGGCCTGACCAAGTTCGAAGTCGTGACCGCGGCGACGATTGTGGCCCGTATGAACGCAAACGAAGCCCCGTTCACCGATCAAAAGGTGCGGCAGGCCATGGCTCTGGCCGTGGACAATGCCACGGTGCTTGATCTGGGTTATGCAAATCTGGGTGGGGTTGCCGAAAACCACCATGTGGGCCCGATGCACCCCGAATATGCCGAGCTGCCCAAGCCTGTGCGTGATATCGATGCCGCCCGCGCCATGATGACCGAGGCGGGTCAGATCGATACGGAGTTCGAACTGATCTCCATCGATGATGATTGGCGCCGCAACACCACGGACGCAATTGCGGCCCAGTTGCGCGACGCTGGCTTCAACATCAAGCGTACGATCATGCCCGGCTCGACCTTCTGGAACAACTGGGCGGGCTATCCGTTCTCGACCACCAACTGGAACATGCGCCCCCTGGGTGTCCAGGTTCTGGCCCTGGCCTATCGCTCGGGCGAGGCGTGGAACGAGTCTGGCTTTGCCAGTGAAGAGTTCGACACAAAGCTGACAGAGGCCCTGTCGATTGCGGATGCGGACAAGCGTCGGGTAATCATGGCGGATCTGCAAAAGCTGCTGCAAGACAGCGGCGTGATCATCCAGCCCTACTGGCGTTCGCTCTTCTGCCACACCTCGGACCGCGTGAACGGCTATGGCATGCATCCCACTTTCGAGATGTACTTTGC
>JBCBNR010000236.1:0-5074 GCA_039821665.1 Pseudomonadota bacterium | reverse complement strand
GATGGGCCCGAGGGGAGGTATAGGTGGTGAGGTGCAGGCCCAGCGCCTCGGCGCGGGCCTGTAGGCGCGCGCGCACGCCGTTGTTGCCCACGGTCACCAGCACCTGGGCGTCGCGAATATCCTCCACCCGTTCAAAGCCCACCTCATGGCCATCGATGGTGCTGCCAAGCTCGTGCCCGCCGTCGCAAAAGACGATTTTGGACCAAGCCTCCTCGATCCCGTTGCTGGTCCGCAGTTGGGCGGCCACCACACGACCGTGGCCCCCTGCCCCCACCAAGCACAAATTGGGTTTAGCGCACATGGGTCGGTTGCGCCTGGGCGCCTGCATCCACCCGGTGCTGCAGTCTGCGCCCCAGCAACCGGTCGATCTGGTCTGGTCCCATGCCCGAGCCTGGCCGCATAGATGTCAAATCCGCCTCGGACAGCACATGGCCTTTTGGCAAAGAATAGGCGTAAACCAAGCTTTTGCGGGCCACTTCGGCCACGCCCAATTCGGCGGCCACAGGCGCCTTGACCCCATCGCCCAAGGTTTTTTCCAGGTCTCTGAGCAGGTTGACCATGTTGGCAAAGTCTTGCGGCTCGGTCGATGCGGCTTGGTCTGGACCGGGCAGGTCACAATCGAGGGTAAAGTGCTTCTCGATCACCAAGGCCCCCAGCGCACGGGCCGCAAGGGCCGCCACGGGGCCGATGGTGTGGTCGCTGAACCCGGTGGAGATGTGAAATTCTTTGGCCCAGGCGGGAAGGACGCGCAGGTTCTGATCCTCGAGGCGCGCAGGATGGTCCGAGACACATTGTAACAGGATCAACTGGTCCACACCCGCCGCCCGCGCACTGGTGACCGACTGTCGCACCTCCAATGCAGTGGCCATGCCGGTTGACATCAGCAAGGGCAGCTTGCTCGCAGCTGCCTTGCGCAAAAACGGGAGGTTGATGATCTCGCCCGAGGGCCATTTTAGGCACACAGGCTCCAACGCCAGCACATCCTCAAGGCTGTCCGGGTCAAGTGCTGTGGACAAAAACCCAAGGTCGAGCATGTTGCACAAGCGTCGCAGCCGCTGCCACGCAGCCGCGTCCAGTTCCAACGCCTGCAGCCTCTCGCGTTGGCCCACGGGCGACATGCCCGCCCAGCGGTGGAGGGCCTCTGGCGGGCCGTCCACCACCATAGTGTCGGCCCGAAAGGTTTGAAACTTAACCGCGTCCGCGCCCGCCTCGCTGGCGGCCCGCACCATATCCTCAGCACGCTCGACAGAGCCATTGTGATTGACCCCGATCTCGGCAATCACATAACACGGCGCGTTTTGAGTAAGCTCACGATCACCAAGAAACAGAGGAAGCATTGGCACAAAACCTCTCGTCTTAGCCTCAAACATAAGCGGATCATTAAACTGGAACAAGAATGCTTTGCCCGCAGGCCACGGGTGCGGCTTTACGACCCGCAGTCACGGCCGACCGCGGCACCACAAGGTCTTTGGGCCGCTAGGGCCTGTCTGAGGGGGTCGTTTTGCTGTCTTCCGCACGCCAAGGGACGACGCCGGTGCGCAGGGCCGCGCGCCCGATCATATGGGCCCCGATCGGCGCGGTGAACAGCAGGAAAAAGACAATTAAGATGCAGCGGACCACAACGGCGGGGTCGCCAAAGAACACCGCGGCACCGGCCATGATCAAGCCCGAGCCGAGCGTGCCCACCTTGGTGGCCGCATGCATCCGGATGAACACATCCGGTAGGCGCAGAATGCCGATGCCGGCAAACACCGTCAGCGCGCTGCCCACGAAAACCAACGGAGCTGCCACAAGAAGTTCGATCATGGTGCGTCTCCCTTCTCATCCTCTTGCGCGTTTTCCTGACGGATCACCTGACGCTCGGCAAAGCGCGCAAGCGCCACGGTTGCCAGGAACCCCACGAGGGCCAGCACCAGGGCCACGTCCAAAAACGCCGGATCGCGCGAGCGGATGGCGGCAAGCCCGCAGAACGCGACGATGGCCACGGTCATCATATCCAAAGCGACCACCCGGTCGGGCAAACTGGGCCCTTTGGCCATGCGCCACAGGGCCATGGCCACGGCGACAAACACCATGCCGAACCCCAAGGTTACGGCGCCTTGCAGAAGGTCAGTCATGCTCGGGCTCCTCCACCGCGTCGATCACCCATTTCTCCATCCCCGATTTCAGCGCCTGGCACACGGCCTGAGGGTCGTCGGCAAACATCGCGTGCAGCGTCAAGGTCTTGCGATCGGGGCTGACATCCAGGCTCAGCGTGCCGGGGGTAAGCGAGATCAGATTGGTCACGAGCAAGATGCCCGTGTCGGTCTTGGTGTCCAAGGGCATTTCGATGATGGCCGGGCGCGCGCGATGGGTGGGGGTGATGATGTCCCAAAGCACTTGCACACTGGAGACCAAAAGCTCGTAATGGAACAAGACGATTAGCTTTAGCCAATACCAAACCCTGCGAAAATAGGTGGAGCGGACACCGGTCAGCGGTTGCAGCAGCCACAAAATAGCATAGCCGATGACCAAGCCCGACAGCATGCTGAGCCAGGTGAAGGCCCCAAAGAACGTGGCCCAAACCGCGGCCAGGATCAGGTTGGCGGCGAAATTGTTCATGCACCCTCTCCCAAGACCGCGCTGATATAGGCACTGGGATCCAGCAACTGCCCCGCCGCACGCTCGGCAAAGGCCACGAACGGCTCGGGCGAGAAGCCGATGACCAGGGTCAACGCGGCCAAGCCAGCGATGGGCACCAGCAGGTGGCGGCGGGCGGGCGCGTCCAGCGTGCGAAGACTGGGGTTCTGCCCGTCTGGATGAGCTTTCCAAAACGCCTCCGCCCAGATTTTGGTCATGGAGAAGATGGTCAGCAAGCCCACCAGCAGGGCGACGCCCGCGATGATCCAGGCGCTGTCCTCCAAGGCGGCGGCCACCAGCACATATTTCGCCCAAAACCCCGACAGCGGCGGGAACCCGGCCAGCGAAAACGCGGGCACAAAGAACAGGATCGCCAGCATGGGGGCTGATTTGTACAGCCCGCCAATGCGCGCAAGATCGGTGGAGCCTGCCGTCCGCTCCACCACGCCTGCGATCAGGAACAGGTTCGCTTTTACAATGATGTGGTGGACCAGGTAGAACACAGCCCCCGCCAGCGCGAGCGGGGTCAGCAGGGCCAGCCCCATGATCATGTATCCGATCTGGCTGACGATGTGGAAGGACAGGATTTTGCGGATGTCGTTCTGGGCCGCCGCCCCCAAAACACCCGTGACCATGGTCAGGGCAGCCACCCACAGCAGAATCTCGTGGGTAAAGCCAACGTCACCCGTGAAGACCAAGGTAAACATGCGCATCAGCGCGTAGACGCCCACTTTGGTCAGCAACCCGGCAAACACGGCCGAGACCGCAAAGGC
The DNA here is from genome assembly GCA_039821665.1 of Pseudomonadota bacterium. Lineage (GTDB taxonomy): Bacteria > Pseudomonadota > Alphaproteobacteria > Rhodobacterales > Rhodobacteraceae > CANLSM01. Next base: position 1,682 of record JBCBNR010000236.1, on the reverse strand, counting down.
AGGGGTGTGATACGCCGCAGGCAGCCAGAAAAACAGCGGAAAGACCGCTGCTTTGACGCCGAAGGCCACCATGAACATCATGGCCACGACCGTGACCAGCCCCTGATGTTCCAGCAGGGGCACCGTGCGCGCAAGATCCGCCATGTTCAGCGTGCCGGTCATCCCATAAAGCAGGCCGATGCCCGACAGAAACAGGATGGTCGAGATCAGGTTGAGGGTGACGTATTTCACACCGCCATCGATTTGCGCCTTCGAGCCGCCCAGGATCAGCAGGCCAAAGGACGAGATCAACATCACCTCGAACCAAACGTAAAGGTTGAACAAATCACCGGTCAGGAATGCGCCGACTACACCACCGATCAGCACATTGAACAGCGCATGATAGCCCAGATACTCCGCCCGTTCCTCGATGTCCGACAGCGCATAGATAGAGACTGCAAGCGCTGTGATGCCGGTGATCACCACCATCACAGCGCTTAAAAGATCAGCGACCAGCGTGATGCCAAAAGGCGCGCCCCAGCCGCCCATTTGGCCTGCGATCACCCCCTCTTGCAGGATCCGGCTCATCAGAACACCGGCTGCGACCACCAACAGCCCGTTGCCCAACACGCTGAGCCACCGGCCCCAGGGGCTGGCGCGCAAAAGGAACACGGCCACCGCTGTCAGGAACGGCAAGACCAATGGGGTGGCCAACAGCCAACTCATTGGGTGTGGTCCTCCGGCGGCTCGGCCACGCGCATCTCGTCCGAGTAAAGCGTGCCGAGGGTCGAATAGGCGCGGAACATCAGCACCAGCGCGAAAGCAAACAGGCCAAAGCCGATGACAATCGCCGTCAGCACCAGGGCTTGGGGCAAAGCATTCGCCACCTCGCCTATGGGCGCGTCCGCCCCTTGCGGGATCAGGGGCGGCGCCCCATCGGTCAGACGGCCCGAGACAAAAATCGTCAGGTTCGCCGCGTTAGAGATCAGGATCAGCCCAAAGATGAACCGCAGCACATTGCGCGCGAGCATCAGGTAAATCGCGGTTGCGGTCAGAACGCCGATGGTGATGGCCAAAAGCGCCTCCATCAGATCTCCTCCTCCATGGCGAAGACAAGGCTGAGAATTGATCCGAACACGACCATGTAAACGCCAATGTCAAAAACCAACACGGTGGACAGCGGCAACCCCTTCTCGGTCTCCGTCGCGCCAAGAAACAGCCACTGGCCCGTAAACAGCGCATCCCCAAAGACACCCGCGAAGATGCCCGCCAGAAGGGCGATGCCAAGCCCGGCCATGGCGATGTTTTGGGGTAGGATGCGCAGCGCTGCGCGCGCCTCGGACACGCTGCACGCAATCGCATAGAGCACAAACCCCGTGGACCCGATCAGCCCCCCGATAAAGCCACCGCCCGGCTCGTTATGTCCGCGCAACAGCATGTAGATCGAAAACAGCAACAGTACGCCCGCCAGATACCGGGTGCCGGCCCGCAGAATGATCGAGTTCATTTTTTGGCCCCCGGATAGGTGGTGCGCAGCAGGGCATAGGCCGACAGGGCGGCAATCACGACCACCGCAATCTCGCCAAACGTGTCAAGCGCGCGGAAATCCACCAGGATGACGTTGACGATGTTGCGCCCGTAAGCCTCGGGCCAACTGGTGACCTCAAAATACTCGGTCAAGCGCAGGTCGAGCGGCGTTTGCA
>JBCBNR010000235.1:0-5100 GCA_039821665.1 Pseudomonadota bacterium | reverse complement strand
CGGATGGCTTCGAGATCGACATCGCGGGCAGGTCTGTACGCGCGCGCAAATTGGTGGTGGCCACTGGCGGCAAATCGATCCCGAAAATGGGGGCGACGGGCCTGGGCTATCACCTGGCGGCACAGTTCGGGTTGCGGGTGACCGAGACGCGGCCGGGCTTGGTTCCGTTGACCTTCTCGGGCGACATGCTCGAAAGGCTCAAAGCGCTGGCGGGCGTCTCGGTCGAGGCGCAGGTTGCGACCGAAACTGCCGCCTTTGCCGAGCCAATTTTGTTCACCCATCGCGGGGTCTCGGGCCCTGCGGTGTTGCAGGCCTCAAGCTATTGGCGCGAAGGGCAGGGGATCACCCTGTCGTTGGTGCCCCAGGTGGATCTGGGCGAGGTGCTGCGCGCGGCACGCCGAACCAAGGGCAAGCAAGAGGTGCATACGGTGTTGGCCGAGCATGTGCCCAAGCGTTTTGCCGGTTTGATCGCCCAGTGGGCCGGTGTCAGTGGGCGCATTGGCGATTGGTCGGACAAACGTATTGCAGATTTGGTGGCGCGCCTCTCGGCCTGGCAGTTGCATCCCTCCGGCTCGGAAGGGTACCGCACGGCCGAGGTGACCCTGGGCGGTGTGGACACCCGGGATTTGGACGCAAAAACGCTGGCCGCGCGCAGCGATCCGCATCTGCATTTCATCGGCGAAGTGGTGGATGTGTCCGGCTGGCTGGGCGGTTACAACTTTCAATGGGCCTGGGCCTCTGGCGTGGCGGCAGGGTCGGCACAGCCCTAGGCGGCGCCTTTCGCGATTCGGTCGAAGTCCATCAATTGGGCAACCAACGCGGGCATCTGGTCCAGCGGAACCATGTTGGGCCCATCTGATGGGGCGCTGTCCGGGGCCTCGTGGGTTTCGATAAACACACCTGCCACGCCCACGGCCACAGCAGCGCGGGCCATCACCGGCGCAAACTCACGCTGCCCGCCGGTACTGCCGCCCTGGCCGCCAGGCTGTTGAACCGAATGGGTCGCGTCCATAATCACAGGATAGCCGGTGCGCGCCATAATCGGCAGGCTGCGCATGTCCGCCACCAGGGTGTTGTAGCCAAAAGAGGCCCCCCGCTCTGTCAGCAAGAGACGCGTGTTGTGGGTGGAGGCGACCTTGGCCGCCACATGCTCCATATCCCAGGGCGCTAGGAATTGGCCCTTTTTGATGTTGATCACGGCGCCAGTCCTGCCTGCGGCCAGCAAAAGGTCGGTTTGACGGCTGAGAAAGGCGGGGATTTGCAGAATATCACAGACCTCCGCCACCGGTTCGCATTGTGCATCTGTGTGGATGTCGGTCAGGACCGGGCAGCCGATATCGGCCTTCACGCGCGCCAACACCTCCAACCCATCGTCCAACCCCAGGCCCCGTTTGCCCGAGACGGAGGTGCGATTGGCCTTGTCAAAGGACCCTTTGAACACAAAGCCCGCACCGGCCTTGGCACAGCCTTCGGCCATAGTGTTTGCGATCATCAGCGCGTGATCCGCGCTTTCCAATTGGCAAGGGCCAGCGATCACCACCAGGGGGGCGGTGTTTGCAAAGGTGACGGGGCCGGCTGAGACGGATGTTTGGGGGTTAGACACTCACTTGTTCTCGCAAGATCGACACGGTCAAGGATATGACCACATAGACCCCGGCAAAGAGCAGGAAGGCAAGGGCAGTATTGGAAAATTTCGCAGGCGAGGAGGGGTCTTGGGGGGCAATTGGTGCCACCCCCATGGACAGATAACGCACCTGTTTATCGGCCTCCGTCTGAGCGGCTTCCACCGCTTGGAGCGCCTGTTGCAACAGGGCTTGGCGCGTTGTCAGCTCGGTCTGGGCCACCTGCAACTCGGCACTGATCCGTGCGATGGGCACTGAGTTGTCATCCGTGGTGACCATACCTGCCCGCAATTCCGAGATGCGGTTTTCCAAACGATCAATCTCGCGCTCTAACGCGCTGACCCGTGCTGCGGACGGGCGGGTGTTGTCTTGCAACTCGGCCAGAGAAAGACGGCGGTTTTCCAGCTCCACCTCCAGCGAGTTTATGATGGCGAACTGGCTTGTGATCTCTGCATCTGCGCTGAGGACCCCGCGCTGCTGTTGGAGATCGAGCACCCGTTGTTGGGCCGCCAGCATATCTGCCTCGGCCTCCAAATATCGTGCTTCGGCGTCTTTGACCCGGTCGCCTCGCGCCTCTTGGCTCAGGCCGTCCACCCGCTGTTCGGCATAGGTGACAAGGGCTTCGGCGAAGGTTTGGCTGTGCTCGGGCGTGCGCGCCGTCACCTCCATCCTGATCACCCCTTCTGTGGGGTCATAGCCGATGGATACATTGCGACGATAGACGCTGTAGGCCTGGTCCAACGAGGCATCGGGTGGAAGCCGCTGAAGGTCATCAATGCTGGGGTCTTGGAAATGGGCGCTGTAGGCCAAATCCTCATCAAGGCGCAAAAACGCCTCCTTCGACAACAGATAGTCCTGCACCACGATGCTGTCTTGCGAGGTGGCAAAGCCCGTGCCGGACAACAAACCGCCGATCCCGCCTGAGCCACCGCCACCCGAGGTGTTCGTCTGGATCACAAACGCCGACTGGGTGCGGAACATGGGCGTTGCTTTGGAGTAATAGTAGTAGGCGACCAGCGCTGTGGGCACGATCACGAAAAAGAACAGTTTGACCCAAAGCAGCATCAGGCGTTTGCGGCGGCGGCGCACAAGTTCCAGTCGGATGCGGTCAATCTCGATCTCGCGCTCGGCCATGGACATCGCCCCTTGGGGCTTGCCTGTGGGCAACACAGGCGTCGTGTCCGTGGGCAAGGCGACCGCATCGACGGGATCGGCCTTTGCGATGTCGAGGATGCTGTCGTTGAGCGAGAAGACATCGATGCCGCGCGCGCGCAGCATCTCGATCGCTGCATCCCCGTCCTTGGGGTCAAGCCCCATCTTTTGGGCATGGCGCAAGGCCTGCCGCCGGTGGCGTGGCATGATCTTCTTGGGCTTGGTGTTTTGGGGTTGCGTGTCTGTCTGTACCATGGGGGTCACGCCGCGTAGTTGTAGAGGCTGCGAGCATCGTCGAGCGTGTCGAAAAAGTGCAATCGACCCGCCTGAAGGACGGCTGCGGTTTCGCACAAAGCCTCAAGCTGTTGGGGGTTGTGGCTGACCAGGACCACGGTCGCTGTCTTCAGCCGTTCTTTGAGCAAGGTGCCCGCTTTGCGGTTAAACTCCGCATCCATCGTGGCGGGCAGCCCCTCGTCGATCAGGTAATAGTCGAAATCAAGGGCTAGCATCAGCGCAAACATAAAGCGCGATTTCATCCCCTGGCTGTAGGTGGCGAAGGGCATCTCGAAATATTCTTTTATGTCCACCAGATAGCGGCAGAACGCTTCGACATAATCGGCCTCGAGCGAGTAGAGCCGGGCGATGTAGCGCGCATTCTCTTTGCCCGAATGCTTTGGATTCACACCAGCCACCACGCCCAAGGGAAACGAAATGCGGGCAGAGCGCACAACCTCGCCCTCATCCGGTTGTTCCAACCCGGCCATCATGTTGATCAGGGTGCTTTTGCCGGTGCCGTTGGCCGCAAGGATACCTAGCGAGCGACCGGGTTCGATGCGAAACGTGGCCCTGTCCAGGATCACCTTGCGCCGCTCGCCCGTCCAGAAGGATTTACTGACGTCTCGAAATTCGATCATCGCCACCGTTTGCACGCCCATGCGCGCAAACCCCTTTGCTCGTTCACCCCTTATCGTTGGGGCCTATGGGCAAAGTATGGCGAAAGTCCTAAGAGGCGTCCAGTTCCCCTTAGTTTTCGATTTTCTCCACCTTCAGCGCCCAGCCAGCTACAAAGCTCAGCGCCACAGCCCCGAAGGAGAAAAGCGCGCCCATCTTGGCGGCATCCTGCACCGGCCCAGGCTCGAACGCGACCGCTGCAATGAACAGCGAGACGGTAAAGCCGATGGCGGCCACACAGCCGATGACAAACAGGTCTGAGGTTTTCATACCCTGTGGCAGCCCAAGCTTCATCGGACCCGCAGCAAGCCAACCGAAGAGCAGAATTCCAAAGGGTTTGCCGATGATCAAACCGGCGAGCACCAGCCAAGTGGCCGCCCCCATGGAGTTGAACTCCACCCCCGCATTGCACAGGCCAAAGAAGAACAGCACCACCTCCACCGGGCTTTTGAGCATATGCTCGGCGGTGTTGAGCAGATCGGTCAGATGCTGCTCGGCTGCGGCGAAGATGCCGAAGGCCCGGTCCGCATGGGGCAGGGTGGGCACGATGGGCAAAAGGCCCAGGGCTGGGTGCAGCCCGCTTTCTTGAAAGCCGTACCAGGACACGCAGGCCGCCAGCAGATAGGGCCAAACGCCAAGTTTCTCGCGCATCCAGGTGGAGTTGGGGCGATCCTGCTTGCCACGGTCCAGCCGGCGGGGCAGCCAATTGGCCAGCACAAACACGGTGACCGCGGCTGCGACCGACAACAACAGGAACTCGGGCATCGGCTCGGACGAGGGGTAGAAGACCGCCAGAATGATCAGGCCCGCCGCGTCGTCGGCAATGGCAAGCAGCAGCAAGAAGCGCACCGCAGGGTGACCTGCACCAAAGACCAAGCGGCCGACAAGATAGGAGAACGCGATGTCCGTGGCGGTGGGCACGGCCCAGCCATTCGCCACAGCAGAATAGGTCTCCGACCCCATCACGAACGCGATGCCCAGATAGATGGCGATAGGCCCGAACATCCCACCCGCTGTTGCCACCAGCGGGGTCATCGCCTTTTTGCCGCGCAAAGACCCGTTTTTGAGGATCACAGCTTCCCAAACTTCCTTGCCGGCCACGGCAAAGAAGAAGGCCATCAGCACGTCATTGACCAGGTAATGCAGGCTCAATACCCGCTCAGAGCCTGGGGCGACCAAAGCTGCGGCCCCTTCGCCATATGACTTCTTCCAATAGCTGTATTCGGCGCCGATCAGGTCATTGGCCCAAAGGGGTGTCTCAACAAAGTGGTGATAGGAATGGGGGTCTGTGTTCGCCCAGATCAGGGCTATCACCGCGCCGATGACCAAAAGCAGAGAATAGCTGCTGAGAAAATTCCAGACGCGGTACATAGCC
>JBCBNR010000234.1:0-5114 GCA_039821665.1 Pseudomonadota bacterium | reverse complement strand
GGCGCCGATGTCCCGGGCGCGTGGAACGATCACAGTCTCGATCGCATCCACTTCGTCGCCGGTGGGGCAATGGGGGTCGAGGGCGGGGTTCCAGCTCATCTCATCTCTCCAATTCCTGGGTATGGACGCCAGATAGGCCAGGGGGTTTATGGAAACAATCTACTAGAACGGCAAAAGATTGTTTCTATTCCGGCGTGTCGCGCTCGCCCGTATTGGGGGCCAGACCGTAAGGGGCCACAAGATCCCACACATGATCGGGGATCATATGGCGCATCCGGGCGCGGTGGTGACGGCGCAAGTGTAACACGGTCTCGGCTGCCTTCATCTCCACCCGGGCGCGGGCAAATTCAAACCCGCGCGGGCCAAAGCGGGGCTGCAAACTGGCCACAACCGTGCGCATCCAGTCTGGCATCCGTCGCAGGGGCATTCCACCGGCTGTCCGCTCGGTGTTCATGATGTAGCCGCGCACAGCCCCTGCTCGCTTGCCTTTGCTTTCAGGGGCGGCCAGGGTGATCCGCGTGCCCAAACGGTCGAGCGCCGCTTTGCCGCGCGCGTTGCGCACCAGCAGCCATTGGTCTCCGGAGCCGCCCATATAGCCCACAGTGATGTCCGCCAAGGCGTTGGTGTAATCCACGCAGGTTCGGCAGGTGATGGGAAAGAAATCCCCCGGCAGGTTCGACAAGGGCAGATGCAAAAACGGGATCTCTTGGGTGCGCCCATCGTCAAAGCGCAGCTCCACCTGATAATCCGCACGGAACTCCAGGTAATTGATCGTCTCGGGTGCGTCCGAAAGGTGAGACAGAAACGTGTGGAACTTTTCGGTAGTGGTATTGTCGGAACATGGCGTACCGATCACGAGGATTTCGTCAAAGCCAAGCTCGTCCTCGATGGCCCGCAAGGCGTGGATCTGGCAGGGGATGCCAACAACCGCCAACCGCGTATGCCCCGCATCGCGCGCTTGTTCCAGCAGTCCCAAAAGCGGGCCATAGCCCATGCGCATGCCCCGGCACTGCACAAGATCGGCAGGATCGGTGATCAACACAGGCTCCGGCTTCCAGCGATCTTCGGCAGCGCCTTTGGTGGTCAGCACTGCGTCCACATGGCCGCTTTCCAGCGCATCCGCCGCCAGGGCTGTGGTGATCCCCGTCCATTGGGCGCCTGGGCTGGGCGCGGCCATGCGCGCGCGGTACATCGCCTGAAACGGGCCGAAATGCAGTTCGTCAGGACGCGCGGCGTCTCGGGCGCGGCCGTGCACTTTGGTCTCCAGCGTCGGGTAATCGGGGGCGATAAACTGGCAGGCCGTGCCGCACAGCTTGGGATTGGACAGGCGCGACACGCCACAATCGGTACAAAGCGAGCGATGGGGAAGGGTATGTTCCATGGCCGGTATCCGCATCCAAGGGCGTTTTCGTCAATATAACTGGACAGTAAATTCTGTAAACTGCTTACGACATAAACATCCTGGTGCCGCAGATCACACTGATGCGACGCTTTTGATGTGGCCCGCGCCTTGCGCGAGCGTCGTGGCACTTTTATCTGCTGTTCATGAACAGTTTGACCCAGCGCTTACGGCGCAAACCCCATATTCCCATCCTTCGCCTTGACGGTGTCATCGCATCGGGCGGGCGCGTCTCGTCGACCTTGTCGGACCGCGCGCTTGCCCCCGTGATCGAGCGGGCCTTTGCGCGCAAGCCAAAGGCGGTGGCTTTGGCGATCAACTCGCCTGGTGGCTCGCCCACACAGTCGGCGCTGATTGCTGCGCGCATTCGCCGCCTCGCGGATGAAAAGAACGTACCCGTGATCGCGTTTTGCGAGGATGTGGCGGCCTCGGGCGGGTATTGGCTGGCCGTCGCTGCGGACGAGATTTACGCGGATGCAAACTCCATCCTCGGATCGATCGGTGTGATCTCGGCCTCTTTTGGGTTGCACGAGCTTATCGGGCGCTACGGGATCGAACGCCGGGTGCATACCGCGGGCGAGGATAAGTCGATGCTGGACCCCTTCCGCCCCGAGCGCGCAGAAGACATTGCCCGCCTCAAGGATCTGCAGGCGACCATCCACCAGAACTTCAAAGACCACGTCACGGATCGCCGCGGGGCGAAACTGTCCCAGGACAAAGACCTGTTCACGGGCGAGGTGTTTTTGGCCGCGCGGGCCAAAGACCTTGGCTTGATCGACGGGATCGGGCACCTTTATCCGGTGATGACCGAAAAGTTCGGAAAGGACGTGCGCTTTGTCGAACCGAAACCAAAGCGGGGGCTGCTTACGCGGCTTGGCGTGCCGGGCGCAGAGGATGTGCTGGCCGCGGCCGAGCGGCGTTTGGCGTTTGCGCGCTTCGGGCTCTGAGCGATGATTGTCAAAGCGGTCACCTTTTTTCTGATTTTCGTGATCGTGCTTGGCATGTTCGGAAAACTGCGCTGGCTGGCGCGCTTGGGCGGAATGAGTCGCAAATCCGTCACAGCGGTCCGCAAATGTCCTGCCTGTGGGACACCTGTGCCGGGGCAGGGGTCTTGTCCCTGCGGCAAAGCCGGTTAAGTCACCACTGACGTTTGTCAGTACAGGGCCCCGCCTTTGAGCTTCCTTCTTGCCGCTGTTGGTTTGGTCCTGTTGCTGTTCGCAGGCGACGCGTTGGTCCGTGGTGCAGTGGCGCTGAGCTTACGGCTGGGCATTCCCCCCTTTATCGTCAGTCTGACCATTGTTGGCTTTGGCACCTCGGCGCCCGAGTTGCTGATCGCGATTGAGGCGGCACTAGAGGGCCTGCCCGGCATCGCCCTGGGGAATGTTGTCGGCTCCAACATTGCGAATGTGTTTTTAGTCTTGGGCGTGCCGGCCCTGGTGGCGCCCTTGCTCACCTCCGGTTGCGACACCAAAGAAACCTATTTCCAGATGCTTGGTGCCACCGCGATTTTTGTGGTCCTGTGCTTTTTGGGGCCGCTGGTCCTGTGGCACGGCGTGGTCTTGCTTGCGATTCTGACGCTGATGCTGACGCGCGCGTTTTTGGCCGCTCAAAGCGCGCGCCGGAGCGGGCAGGAGATGACATTGGAGGATCTGGAGGATGCAGATCCCGACATGCCCACCTGGAAAATGGTCGCCTATCTTTTGGGCGGTGTCGTGGGCCTTCCCCTCGGCGCGGCCCTGTTGATCGAGGGGGCCGAGGATGTGGCGCGGCTTTTGGGCGTCTCGGAAGAGGTGATTGGCCTGACGCTGGTGGCGCTGGGCACCTCGCTGCCCGAACTCGCGACGACTGTTATGGCGGCCATTCGCCGTCAGGCGGAGGTGGCCTTGGGCAACGTGATCGGCTCGAACATGTTCAACCTTCTGGCCATCATGGGGATTGCCAGCCTTTTTGGCCCCTTACCGGTCGCGCCCGAGTTGCTGATGCGGGACATCTGGGTGATGGTGGCCGCAGCCCTTGCGCTGATCCCGTTTGTGCTGATGGGGCGCGATATGGGCCGGGGCTTTGGCATTGCCTTTCTGGCCATCTACCTCATCTACATCGCCACGCTGTTCTAGGCCCCGCGCCTACAAGATCGGAGGTGGCCGATGCCCCATATCCAACCCCAATTGGGCGCGGCCCTTGTCACCGGTGCGGCCAAGCGCCTGGGCCAGGCCATGGCGCTGAGACTGGCGGATATGGGCTTTGACGTCGCGGTGCATTACGCGGGCAGTGCCGCCGCGGCGGAGGAGACGGTGGCGCAGATCACCGCCAAGGGCGTGCGCGCGGTCGCCTTGCAAGCGGATCTTTTGGACGACGCGGCCACCCAAAGCCTGGTGCCCCGCGCGCGCGAGGTTCTGGGGCCGCTGGCGATCTTGGTCAACAACGCCTCGATCTTCGAACATGACACCCTGCACAGCGCCAGTTTGGACAGTTGGGACCGTCATATGAGCTCGAACCTCAAAGCGCCGTTCTTGCTGACCCAGGCCTTTGCGGCGCAGGCCAAGTTGGGGGCGCTCGACGAACGTGGCGAGCCTGTGGCCAGCGCCTTGGTGGTCAACATGCTCGACCAACGGGTGCATAAACTGACCCCCGAATTTATGACCTATACCCTGGCGAAGATGGGCCTGTGGGCCTTTACCCGCACGGCCGCCCAAGCGTTGGGCCCTGATATCCGCGTCTGCGGCATCGGCCCGGGCCCAACCCTGCAAGGCGTCCGACAATCGGCGCAGCATTTCGCAGCCCAACGTAATGCAACCCCCTTGCAAAGGGGCTCGGACCCGGGCGAGATTTGTGCGGCCCTTGAGATGTTTGTAAAAACCGACGGTCTGACCGGCCAAATGCTTGCCCTGGATGGGGGTCAGCATCTAGCGTGGGAGACACCGGATGTGCTGGGGGTGGAGTGATCGGTACGCGCACCCCGGCAAGCCAGGTTGACAGGTCACGTCAAAGGTTGTCCACGCCAGGAATCGTCGTCACGAAGCGGTCATGTTTTTGTTAACGAAATCAAAAATTTACCGCATGGCAATAAAAAATTGCTTCAAAAACAAAGGCTTACATATCTGCCAAAATTTTAGGCAAAATGGAAAAGCCCCTTGTTTTGTTGAGATTTTTGCCCGTGGCGGACAGTTATGCACGCACTTATCCACAGATGTCGTGGATGGCTTTTCCCTTGCAACTCGCCAGGCCTTAGCCCATCTGCGCGAGAATCAACACCAAACGTCTAAAATCTATTCATGACAGACGAGAGCCCCCTGACACCTGCCCCCGGCAAACCCGGCCATGAGGTGATCCGAGACTATGTGCGCACCTTGGGCAATGGGCCCGGTGTCTACCGCATGCTAGATCGAGAGGGCGCGGTCTTGTATGTGGGCAAGGCGCGGGCGTTGAAAAAGCGCGTGGCATCCTATGCCAAGCCCACCGGGCATTCCGCGCGCATCGGACGGATGATCGCGGCCACCGCGTCGATGATGTTTCTGACCACCGAGACCGAGACCGAGGCGCTGCTGCTTGAACAGAACCTGATCAAGCAGCTTAAGCCGCGCTACAACGTTTTGCTGCGCGACGACAAAAGCTTTCCCAACATCCTGGTCAGCGACCACGCGTTTCCGCAGATCCGAAAACACCGAGGCGCCAAGGCCGCCAAGGGGCGGTATTTCGGGCCCTTTGCCTCGGCTGG
>JBCBNR010000233.1:0-5116 GCA_039821665.1 Pseudomonadota bacterium | reverse complement strand
CGGACTTCGAGGCGGTCGAAGGGATGTTGGTCGAAGTCGCCTCGGGCGTTGCGGGCGTAAATTTGCAGGTGATCGAAAACTTCAACCTGGATCGATTTGGCGAGATCACCATCTCCGCCGGGCGGCAAACCCAGCCCACCCAGATCTTTGACCCCCAGGATGAGGCGGCCGAAGTCGCGCAGCTTGCCCAGGAGAACCTGAACAACCGGCTGGGCATTGACGATGGTCTGGGCGGCTCGAACCCGGACGAATTTGCCTTTCTCCCCTCGAATGTGGGCGACAATGGCAATGGCATTCTGGATGCGGGCGATACGTTTACCGCAGACGGGCAAACCGTGCGCTTGGGCGCTGAGTTGACCAGCAATCCGACCGGTGTGATGCGGTTCAACTTTGGCGAGTACAAGATCGTTGCTCAATCCAAACTGGAGTTTGACGAAAGCACCAACAACGACGCGCGCCCTGACGCGCCACCCGTGGTGGACGGGGATCTGAAGGTCGGCTCGTTCAACGTGTTGAACTACTTCACCACCCTGGACACCTCCGCCAATCAAGACAGTGTCGGCCCCAACAATCTTGACCCGCGCGGGGCGGAAACCGCTGATCAATTGCAGCGCCAAACCGACAAACTGGTGGACGCGATCTTGGCCACCGGGGCCTCTGCCTTTGCGCTGCAAGAGTTGGAAAACAACGGCTTTGGAACCGATGGCAGCCCCAGCGCAATCGGGGCGCTGGTGGACGCGCTGAACGCTGAACTGGTGGCGCGGGGCGAGGCGGGCAGCTTTGCCTTTGTCGACCCAACAGGGGGTGATCCGGCGGGCTTTATCGGCACGGACGCGATCACCACGGGCATCATCTATGACACCGCCGAGCTGACGCTGACCAAATCCGACGTGCTGGTGTTTGCCGAAAGCTCCGCCGCTGATACGTTCGCGATTGCCGATGTCCTCAACCCGTTTGCATCCTCGGATGACCAGGTTGGGGACTTCCAACGCAACCGCCCTGCGGTCGCCGCCACGTTTGAAGAGGTGGAGAGCGGTGAGACCTTCACCATGGTCTCCACTCATTTCAAATCGAAAGGCGACAGCAACCTAGAGGATGTGATTGCGGATGCCCAATCGGCCCTCAACAACGGTGCGGTCCCCGCGGTGGATGTCCCCGCTGTTGAACAGGCGATCCTCGATCTGCAGGCGGACCCGAACTATGACCAGGGCGACGGTCAGGCGTTTTGGAATCAGGTGCGCGCGGATGCATCGGCCGAACTGGCCGAATGGCTGGACACGGTCTATGCGCCGGGCGATCCCGACATCCTAATCCTGGGCGATTACAACGCCTACAGCCAAGAGGATCCGGTGACGACCTTGCGCGACGACGAAGGCTATCGCGATCTGCTGGACGAGTTCATCGGGGTGGAGGACGCCTATTCCTTCGTCTTTGATGGCCAGCAAGGCTCGCTCGACCAGGCCATGGCCAGCGAGAGCATGTTTGGCCAGGTCAAGGGCGTGGCGGAATGGCACATCAACGCGGACGAGCCGGATTTGCTGGATTATTCGGACGGCGATTTCTTTTCAGATGATGTGTTCGCCGCCTCCGATCATGACCCTGTGATCATCGGTTTGGACCTGAACACGGATATGGTCTAAGCGCCACAGTGCCGCGCGCCCTCACTCGGGGTGCGCGGTTTTCCCATGGCTTTGGGGGCTGCTGTGTTATCTGGTGCATGGGTAGGCAACTGACCTGGGAGAGAGACCCCATGCGCAAGACATTTGCGATTCTGACGATCATCGGCTTGGCCGGGTGCGAGGTGCCCGCACCTGAGGCCCCCCAGGACACCCGCCCAGCGGAACCTGTGGCCACCACACCCTTCACCTGGAAGGGCAATACACCGCGCAATGTGCGGGCCTTCGACATCAATGAATGCGAATTGGCGGGCCGTGGCTTGCCCATCGACGCAACGCCTGAACAGATCGAGGCGGCCTCGGCGGTTTCGAACCCGGATGATGTGGCCGCCTTTGTGCAGCGCTGCTTGGCCAACAAGGGCTATGTGCAAACATCCCTGCCCGTGTGCACCAGCCAGGACTATTTGGATGGCGAGTTTCTTCAAGCCCCAGAGGTGCTGCCCGCGCTAGAGCGCATTCGCTGCCTCGATCCGGTTGCGCGCGGCATGATCGTCACAGCCTAGGCCTTTTGCGCTTCCCTCATCAGGGGGGAGCGCTTATTTGGTCTGCCATGACCAAACCCATCCACATCATCGGCGGCGGCATGGCCGGGTCCGAGGCTGCCTGGCAAGTGGCCCAGGCTGGCGTGCCCGTTATTTTGCACGAGATGCGCCCGGTGCGCGCGACCTTTGCCCATCAGACCGACGGCCTGGCCGAGCTTGTGTGCTCGAACTCGTTCCGCTCGGACGATGACGAGCAGAACGCCGTGGGCCTGTTGCATTGGGAGATGCGGGCTGCAGGCGGGCTGATTATGTCTATGGGCGACAAACATTCGGTCGCCGCTGGCGGTGCGCTGGCCGTGGACCGCGAGGCGTTTTCGGCTGACATCACGGACACCCTGACCGCGCATCCGCTGGTGACACTGGAGCGCTGCGAAGTGGTGGGGCTGCCGCCCAAGGAGTGGGGCAATACGATTGTGGCAACTGGTCCTCTGACCTCGCCCACGTTGGCCGCTGCCATCCACGCCGAGACGGGCGAGGATGCTTTGGCATTTTTCGATGCAATCGCCCCGATCGTGCATGCCCACAGCGTCGATCACAGCAAAGCGTGGTTCCAGTCTCGCTATGACAAGGGCGACACCGCCGAGGAGCGGACGGCTTACCTGAACTGCCCTATGGATGAGGCCCAGTATAACGGGTTCATCGATGCGTTGCTGGCGGCCCCGAAAACCGAGTTCAAGGATTGGGAAAAGGACACCCCCTATTTCGAGGGGTGCCTGCCCATCGAGGTTATGGCGGAACGGGGCCGAGAGACCTTGCGCTTTGGCCCGATGAAGCCCGTAGGCCTGACAAACCCCCACGCACCCGACCAAAAACCCCATGCGGTGGTGCAATTGCGCCGGGAAAATGCGTTGGGCACGCTGTTCAACATCGTGGGATTTCAAACCAAGATGAAATACGGCGCGCAGGCCGAGGTGCTGCGCCGGATCCCGGGCTTGGAAGGGGCCGAGTTTGCGCGCCTGGGCGGCATCCACCGCAATACGTTCTTGCAATCCCCGCGCCTTCTTGATGGGCAAATGCGCCTCAGATCGCGCCATGACTTGCGCTTTGCCGGTCAGATCACAGGGGTCGAAGGCTATGTGGAAAGTGCGGCGATGGGGTTGGTCGCCGGTCGCCTGGCCGCCGCCGAGGCACTTGGCCGCCCCATGGCGCCACCGCCCATGACAACCGCCTGCGGGGCCCTGCTCAACCACATCACCGGCGGCGCGGAGGCCAAGACCTTCCAGCCGATGAACGTCAATTTCGGGCTGTTTCCCCCTTTGGCGGATGCGCGTGGCGGGCGGCGTGGGCGCAAAGAGCGGTATTTGGGCTATACCACCCGGGCCAAGGCCGATTTCAGGGCTTGGGTTGAAGCGGTGCCAGCGCTCCTTTAGCCTCAGGTCAGGCAATCGTGGAAGGGTCGCGGGATGAGCAAGACGTATCTCGACACAGTTTATGACATCGAGGACGCGGACGCGACCAAGGCGCTTTATGGGGAATGGGCCGCGTCTTACGATGCTGAAGTGCGGGCAAACGGCTATGCCACCCCTGCCCGCTGCGCCAAGGCTTTGGCGACTTTCGCAGAAGACACCTCCGCCCCGCTGATGGATGTGGGCTGCGGCACCGGGCTAAGCGGCGAGGCCTTTGCCCAAGCCGGGTTTTCCACGCTCGATGGCTCGGACTTCTCGCCTGAGATGATGGCGCTGGCCCGCGCCAAGGGGATCTATCGCGCGCTTTACGCCGCCGACCTCAGCACCCCGCTGCCCTTCGAGCTGGGCGACTATAACACCATTGCTGCTGTGGGTGTGCTGAACCCCAAGCACGCCCCCGCAGAGACGTTGGATGACGTGATGACGCGGCTGAACCCGGGGGGCCTGTTTGTCTTTTCGCTCAACGATCATGCGCTGAGCGACGGCTCTTACGAGGGACGGCTGCGCGAGCAGGTGGATGGCGGCTCGGCCGAGCTGTTGTTTTCCGAGCACGGCACCCATCTGCCCAAGATCGACCTGATGTCCACGGTTTACGTGCTGCGCAAGCGGTGACGCAGACCGAACGCTTTGCCCCCTCGCCCACCGGGCCGTTGCATTTGGGCCATGCGTTTTCCGCCCTCACCGCGTGGGAGCGGAGCAGAGCCGCTGGCGGCGTTTTTCTGCTGCGTATCGAAGACATCGATCAAACCCGCGCGCGTGCCCCGTGGGAGGCGCAGATCTACGAGGATCTCGCCTGGCTGGGCCTGAGCTGGGCGACGCCTGTCCTGCGCCAATCCCAGCGCCAGGGCGCCTACCGCGCGGCATTGCAAAGCCTTTGGAATGATGGGCTGATTTATCCATGCACCTGCAGCCGCCGCGACATCGAAGAGGCGCTGTCCGCGCCGCAGGAAGGGGCGCGGGCCGTGGGCCCTGACGGTCTGGTCTATCCGGGCACCTGTCGTGACACTGCCCGGACAGGGCCGGTGCCAGAAGGCGTGGCCCTGCGCTTGGACAGTGCCCTGGCTTGCGCGCGGCTGAGCGAACTTTGCTTTGAGGAGACCGGACCCATCGCTGCTGGGACACACCCGATCAACCCGCAGACCTTTATCGCCGAGGTGGGTGATGTCGTGCTGGCGCGCAAGGAGTTCGGAACGTCTTATCATCTGTCGGTCGTGGTCGATGATGCAGCGCAAGGTGTGACCCATGTCACACGGGGCGAGGACCTGTTCGAGGCCACGCAAATCCACGTGGTGTTGCAAGCGCTTTTGGGCCTGCCCAGGCCCCTTTACCACCACCATGGTTTGATCCGGGATGATGCGGGCAAACGCCTGGCCAAACGGGACGATGCGCGCGCGCTTGCCACCTACCGCGCTGCGGGTGCAACGCCCCAGGACATTCGCGCCATGATTGGCCTGTGACATCCCTTTGGGTCTGGCGTGCGCCTCCGGCGGGA
>JBCBNR010000232.1:0-5117 GCA_039821665.1 Pseudomonadota bacterium | reverse complement strand
CTGAGTGCAAGAACCATCAGTCAAACCCATAGCGGTGCAGGCTTGTGCCATGGGCCCGCAGCCAGTTTTGGTGCGTCTCGTATTGGGGAGAGAGCCTGGCCACAATCGCCCAAAAGGCGGGGCTGTGGTTCATCTCTTGCAGATGGGCGACCTCGTGGGCGGCGACATAGTCGAGCACGGGCGGGGGCGCCAGCACCAGCCGCCAATTGAACATCAGACTGCCTTGGGAGGTGCATGACCCCCAGCGAGAGCGGGTGTCGCGCAGGCGAAGCTGTGTGAACCGGCGGTCGATGGCGGTTGCATGGCGCTGACAGCACGCGGTCAGATGGTCGCGGGCGCGCAGTTTGACCCAAGCCCCGATCCGAGGGCCCAGGGCCCCACGCCGCCGGGGCAGGCTGAGCGTGTCTGGGCCCAGCCGGGTGGGGCTGTTCCCCTCATGCTCCACCACCTCGCGCAGCACGCCATCTATGGGAAGCTTTGCGCCCAGGCTTACAGGAAGGGGGGGCTTGAACTGGGCCAGTTGGGTACGGACCCAGTGGGCCTTTTCCGCCAGAAAGGCCGCGGCGGCGGCCTGGCTTGCGCGTTTGGGCAGAGTCAGGCGCACGGCCCCATCCAACTGGCTGACCCGCAAAGTCAGACGTTTGGCGCGAGGGTGGCGGACAAGCTCGACCCAGATATCAGGGCTGCCAGGCAGCGGCAGGCGGGTGGTCACGCGACTGGGGAACGGTGCTTTGCGATGAACTCGGCGATCCGGGGCTGGATCTGTGCACGCCAGCGAGAGCCGTTGAAAACACCGTAATGACCCACGCCTTTTTGCACATAGTGCTGGCGCAGGGCCTTGGGCAGTTTCGAGGTCAACACATGGGCCGCTTGGGTTTGGTTGAGGCCGGTGATGTCGTCCTTCTCGCCCTCAACGGTCATCAACGCGATGTCCTTGATCGCGGAAGGATAGACCGCCTTGCCCCGATACTCATAGGCGTTCTGGGACAAGAGGCGGCGCTGGAACACCCGGTCGATGGTCTGCAAATAGAACTCCGCCGTGAGGTCCATGACAGCCATGTATTCGTCATAGAACTTGCGGTGCGAGGCCGCACTTTCCCCGTCCCCTTCGACCAGGTGTTGAAACTGGTTCCAATGGGCGTCCATATGCCGGTCCAGGTTCATGGACATAAAGCCCGAAAGTTGCAGAAAGCCGGGATAGACTTGGCGCAGAAAGCCCTTGTTGGGCCAGGGCACGCGCACGATCACATTCGTCTCAAACCAGCTGAGCGGGCGCGAGGTTGCCAGGTCATTGGGCTGCTGGGGATTGTGGGAGGTATCGATGGGCGAGCCCATGAGGGTGACCGATGCGGGGCGCGCCGGATCCTCATCTGCGGCCATAAGGGAGGCCGCCACCAACATGGGCACACCGGGCTGACACACGGCCATAACTGCCGGACGCTCCGCCCCTGCGCTGGCCAGATGCTGGCAAAAGGTGATCAGGTAATCGGTGTAATCGTCGAGATCGAAGCGCCCCTCGGTCAAGGGCACCTCGCGCGCATCCACCCAGTCTGTGATATAGACCTCGTGATTGGGCAGCATCGCCTTGACCGTTCCGCGCAACAGTGTGGCATAGTGGCCGGACATGGGCGCAATGATCAGCACCGGTGGGTCATTGCGCGCAGCCGCTGCATCGGTGTCGCGACGAAAATGGACCAGATCGCCAAACGGAAGGCTAAGGACGGTGTCCTCCACAATCGGGGTCAGGACGCCATCAAGCTCGATATCCTCTAACTCGAACTCGGGCTTGCCATAGCGCCGGGTGGCGTTGATGAACATCTCACACGCCGCCGCCGTATAGCGCGCGCCCACCGAAGGGGAGAACGGATTGAGGGGGTTTGTCAACGCTTCCTGGCTGAGCCGTGCTGCTGCACGCATCGGGCTGATCGCGGCATGGGTCAACTCGTAAGCATGGTACAGCATTTGGAACCCCTTCACAGATGTCAAGTTAGCGTGACACTTAACTTGCGCGACACCCACTTCAAGAATGTTGTCTAACATCCCCTTTCCGTCGCGTACATGGGGCTAAAGTCTTTGACAATTGGTTCATTAGTGTGGCACAGGCCCCCATTCCCAAGGATATCATCGCCAAGGAGTTGCCGATGCCCAAAGAAGAATGGGGCGTAAAACGTGTTTGCCCCAAAACCGGCAAGCGATTTTACGACCTGAACAAGTCCCCCATCATCAGCCCCTATACCGGCGAAGTGGTGGAACTGGAGACCCCCAACGCGAGCGGTGCGAAAGCGCGCGCGGCTGAGAAAGTGAAGGCCAAGGCCGTCACAGAAGACGAAGATACGGCTGTGGTCGATGACGGCGACGCCGTGTTGGAGGATGACGCCTCGGATGTGGAGATCGACGATGATCTTCTCGATGACGAGGATGAAGCGGAAACCGTCGATCTGGAAGAGATCGCAGACGTGCCCGCAGAGGACGACGAAAGCTGACACGCTTTTTGTCTTGAACTTGATCCGGCGGGGCCGTACACCCCGCCGGTATGGGGCCATAGCTCAGTTGGGAGAGCGCTTGCATGGCATGCAAGAGGTCAGGGGTTCGACTCCCCTTGGCTCCACCAAACACCTCTCCAACGGAACATTGCCGTATTTACCTGGGTGACAGGGCGGTCGGTCGTTGTTTCACTGAGAGACAAGCGGCATCGGCGGAGTGATCTTTGTCCAACCAGGCCCGTCATTGCCCCTTTGTTCCGCAATGGTTTTGCTTGAGCGCGGCCCTGCGCTGAGATGCGTGCGCATGAAGCATCGCTTACGGCTGGGAGCGAGACGGTACGTTTGGCGCACCAAGACCCATCCCTAAGGGGCGCGTTCATCGCGACAATCCTGCTCGCTTCTCATCTGGGCGAGAGAGGGCTAAGCGGTAAGATAAGATCCTCAAATACCCCTCCCGATCCGCATACCTTCTGTCCGCGGTAAAGGGCACGAACGGGAAAGATGCAGATTTGCGGCCCGTCTCCAAATGCACCCGCCGCGGGATCAAGGCCGCTTGCGGCCGCCGTGCCAGCGCCGGACCGTCCCCTCGGGCCGGCGCTTTGGCTGGCCTGGGCGCGTCGCTTCATGGGTGGCGCGCCGCCCCCCGGTCCCGACCTTCGGATGTCTGGAACGGGCTCCCTGAAAACCACCCCTACGAGGTGCAGAAAAGTCTGTTTTGATGCCAACCTACTCGTTCGCGCCCGCCGATGTGCTTCGCGCGTTAGGTGCGCTTTGCCTCGAACTCTGCCCAGGCTTTCTCCAATGTCTCTAGGGTAAAGCCCGGCGCGCGGGCAGGGCCGAGGATCAGGTTTTCGTTCGCGATCACTGTTCCGATGGCCGTCTCAAGCTCGCTTATCGTCTCCTCTGGGATGACCAGCGCGCCGTGGCGGTCTGCGTGAACCAGGTCATCTTGGCGGACCCGCATGTTCATCAGCGTGACCTCTTGCCCAAGATCCCGCACATGGACAAAGCCGTGGCTGGGCCCGATGGAGCCTGCGAGCACCGGAAACCCGTCATCCATCGCGTCCAGATCGCGCATTACACCGTTGGTGACAGCACCTTTCAAGCCAAGGCCTTTGTGCACGGCCACGTGCACCTCTCCCCACCAGCCCGCGATGCAGTTTGGGTAATCCACATCCTCGACCACCGCGACTGTAGGCCCGGGGCCGCGGGCCATGGCCCGAAAATAGGCAAGGCGCCGGTCTTTGATCACCTGTGCCGGTTCTGTGGGGGGGGCCAGGCCCGCGATGCGGGCTGTGCGCGCGCGCCCCACCATGGCGGGCATGCCCGGACGGCAATGGTGCATGGTGCCCCGGGTGAAGCGATCAAACCCACGCTTGCCTTGCACGACCTCGATGGCGTTGCACACGGTGGGGGTGTCGACCTCCTGCAACAGCTTGAGCAGCGAGGGAGAGAGCGGATTGCGGGTCATCAGCGGGGCTTTCGAAAGGGCAGATGGCGGGGCGGCGCGCGCCCATTTGGCGGGCGGGGAGGCTACATTCTGATCCGTTTCTCGGTGGCCGGATCAAAGAGATAAAGATGCTCAGAGCTGAGCGACAGGCCGACCGTGTCGTTCTGCTCTTTGCGCAGGTGGCGGTCGCCACGGGCGATCACCCGTTGCTTGCCCCATTGCACGGTTAGAAGCGTCGCCTCGCCCGTATTCTCGAACGCATAGATATTAACATCAATGTCGCCTTGCCCCGCCTCATGCACCTGAAGGTCATCGGCGCGCACTCCCAGGATCGCCTGGGCGCGGTCGGGTGAGGGCACGGCGACCAGACGGGTCCCGCCGGTGGTCACGAACATGCCCTCCTGCACAGAGCCTGTGATCAGGTTCATGGCGGGCGAGCCGATAAAGCCTGCGACAAACAGATTGGCCGGGTCGTTGTAGATCTCGTCAGGGGTGCCCAATTGCTGGATCACACCGTGGCGCATCACCGCCACCCGGTCCGCCAGGGTCATCGCCTCGATCTGGTCATGGGTCACGTATACGGTTGTGATCTGCAACTCTCTGCTCAGATGCTTTAGCTCGGCGCGCATGGTCACGCGCAGCTTTGCGTCCAGGTTCGACAGTGGCTCGTCCATCAAGAACACTTGGGGTTTGCGCACAATGGCCCGCGCCAGCGCCACCCGCTGCCGCTGACCACCGGACAGGGCCTTGGGTTTGCGGTGCAGAAACTCCATCAATTCGACTTGCTGGGCGGCCTTTTCGACCCTGGGTTTGATCTCGGCCTTAGGGGTGCCGCGCACCCGAAGGGGGTAGGCGATGTTCTCGAAAATCGTCATATGGGGATAAAGGCCGTAGTTCTGGAACACCATCGCCACATCGCGGTCTTTGGGCAGGTCGTCATTGACCATCCGATCGCCAATCCAGATCTCGCCGCTTGTGGGATCCTCCAACCCTGCAATCATTCGCATGGTCGTGGTTTTGCCGCAGCCCGAGGGGCCGAGCAGCACCAGAAACTC
Source organism: Pseudomonadota bacterium (assembly GCA_039821665.1). Classification (GTDB taxonomy): domain Bacteria; phylum Pseudomonadota; class Alphaproteobacteria; order Rhodobacterales; family Rhodobacteraceae; genus CANLSM01. The sequence continues at coordinate 129 of JBCBNR010000232.1, read as the reverse complement.
TTTCTCGCGAATGTGAAGCGATTGGTTGTCGACCCCGACAAAATCGCCCCAGCGCTTGGTTAGATTGTTCAGCCTGATCTCGGCCATCAGCGCACCGCCCCCATGGTCATGCCTTGCACGAAATATTTG
>JBCBNR010000231.1:0-5129 GCA_039821665.1 Pseudomonadota bacterium | reverse complement strand
AAACGCTCCTCCGGGGCCGAGCAGAGGCCCATCGCCCGGCGATGGTTGGGACCGGCCGCGCCGATATCCTTGCCATCCAGCAGAATCATGCCCGAAGCACTTGCCCGTTCGCCCGCGATGGCGGCCAGCAACTCGCCCTGGCCGTTGCCCGCTACCCCAGCAATGCCCACAATTTCACCGGCCCGCACCTCAAGCGAGATGTCCCGAAGGGCTACGCCAAACGCGCCCGGCGCAGGCAGGCTGAGGCCTGAGAGGTGAAAGCGCACCTCGCCTGGGTTTGTGTGCCGAGGGACAGGGTCAGGCAGGGACTGGCCGATCATCAATTCGGCCAAGGTCTGGGTGGAGACGCCGCGCGGATCGCAGGTGCCGGTGACAGCACCCTGGCGCAGGATCGTCGCCTCGTCGCACAGCGCCCGAATCTCTTCGAGCTTGTGTGAGATGTAAAGGATCGCAACCCTCTCCTGGGCCAGGCGGCGCAGGGTTTCGAACAGCACCCAAACCTCTTGGGGTGTGAGGACAGAGGTCGGCTCGTCCATGATCAACAGGCGGGGGTTTTGCAAAAGGCAGCGCACGATTTCCACCCGCTGACGTTCGCCCACGGACAAATCACCCACCCGTGCCAAAGGGTCCAGCGGCAGACCATAGCGCGCAGAGGTCTCGCGGATCATCTCGACCAAAGCTGTCCGTGCGGGGGCATCATCCATGCCCAAGGCCACGTTTTCGGCCACACTCAACGCCTCGAACAGCGAGAAATGCTGGAACACCATGCCCACGCCGCGGGCCCGTGCCTCCTTGGGCGAGCGGGGGGCGTAGTGTTCGCCGCCGATCCACATCGTGCCCGCATCGGGTGAGACTAACCCATAAATGGCCTTGACCAAGGTGGATTTGCCCGCCCCGTTTTCGCCCAGCAACGCATGGATCTGACCCGGCGCCACCAACAGCGAGACGTCCCGGTTGGCAACCACGCCGGGGTAGGCTTTGGTGATGCTCTCCAGCCGCAACGCGTGGGTCAAGCAAGGTCCTTTCGGGTCAACGCGCTTGGGACGGACGCGTGCCGCCCCAATAGGTCGGCGGCCACGCCGATGGCAATGGCAGGGGGTGATTTTCCCAGGGCCTTGTGGCCGATGGGACAAATTATGCGCTCGATTTGAGCAGGCGCATGGCCCAAAGCCGCCAGCCGGGCGCGAAAACGCGCAGCTTTGGTGGCCGAGCCGATCAGGCCAAGGCTGGCAAAGGGGCGCGACAGGATCCCGTGGCACAGATCCAGATCAAGCGCATGGGAATAGGTTAGCACCAGATGGTGGGCCCCATTGGGTGCGCGCGCCACGGCCTGGGCCGGGTCCTTGGCCAAAAGGGGCGTCACACCCGGCAAGGGCGGGGGAAAGCGCTCCGGCGCGTCATCCACCAGGACCACGTCATAGCCCAAATCAGGCATCAGCGCGGCAATCGCACGACCCACATGGCCCGCGCCCCAAATCCAAAGCGGGTCCTGGCGGGGCTGTGTCTGCTCTAAGATCCAGTTGCCCAGCAAATGGGGCAGGTCCAGATGACCGCTTTGCGCCTGTGCCAGCGCGGCACGCACAGGGGCGGACGGGGTGGATGGGCCCGACAGCGGGCGAGCCTCCACACCAGGGCCCTGGCGCGCGAGCTTCACCTCGTCCCAATGCTCCACCACCAAGGTCACGTGCCCCCCGCAACATTGCCCCAATGCGGGGCCAAGCGGCAGGGATAGGGTCTCGCTGCGGCCTTTGGGCAGCAACAGGCGCGCTTTGGCGGTGGCATCCCATTCCAGTGTGCCGCCGCCGATGGTTCCGCTTTGCCCGGTCTGCCAGACCAACATCGCCGTCCCTGCCTCGCGCGGGGTCGAGCCACGGGTGCCTGCGACCAGCACCCGCATCACCGGGCCATGGGCCTCGATGGCCGCTTGAAGCTCCGCCAGGTTCAGGCTCACCAGACCTCACCGCGCTGGGCATCGACCGCCCGCAGCACCCGCTCGGGCGTGGCGGGGGCGTCAAGATCGGGGTAGGCCTCGCCCGTACCGCAAGATGCCACCGCATCCGACAGTGCCATCAGCGCGGAGATGCCCAGCATCAAGGGCGGCTCTCCCACCGCTTTGGAGCGGTAGACCGTCTCCTCGCGGTTCTCGCCGTCCCACAGATCCACGTTGAACACGCGCGGTCGGTCCGAGGCGCACGGAATTTTGTAGGTGCTGGGCGCATGGGTCCTCAGCCTGCCAGTGTCATCCCAAACCAGCTCTTCCATGGTCAGCCAGCCAGCGCCTTGCACAAACCCGCCTTCGATCTGCCCGATATCGAGCGCGGGGTTCAGCGAACGGCCCACATCATGCAAGATATCGGTGCGTAAAATCCGGTTCTCGCCGGTCAGCGTGTCAATCGCGACCTCGGTGCACGCGGCGCCATAGGCGAAATAGTAAAACGGCCGCCCGGTGCCTTTCAGCCGGTCCCATTGCAGCTTGGGCGTTGCGTAATAGCCAGTGGATGACAGCGAGATGCGTGCAAGATACGCCGCTTGGACCAGCTCGGCAAAAGGCAGGCTTTCGCCCCCGATCTCCACCCGGCCTTTGGCAAATCGGATCTGCGCAGGCTCTGCCTGCCAACGCTCCGCCGCGAAGGTGATCAGTCGCTCCCGGATGGTATCGCATGCCGCTTGGGTGGCCATGCCGTTGAGATCCGTGCCGGAGGAGGCTGCGGTGGCCGATGTGTTGGGCACTTTGCCAGTGTCCGTCGCGGTGATCTTGATGGCGGATAGGGGCAGGCCAAAGCGGTCGGCGGCGACCTGGGCCACCTTGGTGTTCAGCCCCTGGCCCATCTCCGTGCCGCCATGGTTCAGATGGACCGAGCCGTCGGAATAGACATGCACCAAAGCGCCTGCTTGGTTGAGATGGGTCAATGTGAACGAGATGCCAAACTTCACCGGGGTCAGGGCGATGCCGCGCCTTAGGATCGGGTTGGTGGCGTTGTGCGCGGCGATTTCGGCGCGCCGGGTGTGATAGGCGCACCGCGCGGCCAGATCCGCGATCAGCTCGGGCGCGATGTTGTCTTCCACCGTCATGCCGTAATGGGTCGTGTTGCGCGGGGCGGGGCCATAGAGGTTCGCTTGGCGCACATCCAGCGGGTCCTTGCCGAGCGCATGGGCGACATGGTCCATCACCCTCTCCACGCCCACCATCCCTTGCGGGCCCCCAAAGCCGCGAAAGGCGGTGTTAGACTGGGTGTTGGTGCGCAAACGGTGCGAGGTTACCGACAGATTGGGCAGATAATACGCGTTGTCCGCGTGCAGCATGGCCCTGTCGGCCACAGGCAACGACAAATCGTTGGACCAGCCGCAACGGACATGTTGGGTGAAGGCGAGACCGGTTATCACACCGGAAGGTTCAAAACCCACCTCGTAGGTGATGCGCATGTCGTGGCGCTTGCCTGTGATCACAAAATCGTCGTCCCGGTCATAGCGCATCCGCGCGGGCCGCCCGGTCAGATGCGCCACCAGCGCGCAGGACACGGCCAGCGCGTTGCCCTGGCTTTCCTTGCCGCCAAAGCCACCGCCCATGCGACGCACTTCGACACGCACGGCCGCGAACGGCAGGTGCAGCGCATGCGCGACCTTGTGTTGAATTTCCGAGGGGTGCTGCGTGGACGAATAGACGGTCACATCGCCTTCGCCCGGCAATGCCGCTGCGGCCTGACCTTCGAGATAGAAATGCTCTTGCCCGCCGATCTCGATCTGACCCGAGAGCCTATGCGCCGCTTGGTCCAAAGCGGGCGCCACTTCGCCTCGCGCATAGGTGAGCGGCGGCTCCAACAAGGCGTCGTCCTGGCCGACCGCGTCGTCGATGGTCAGCCGCGCGGGCAGCGGGGAATAGTCGATCTTTGCCAGGGACGCTGCCTTGCGCGCCGCCAGATGAGACGTGGCCGCCACCAAAAACAGGGGCTGGCCTACATAAAACACCTCCCCCTCCGCCAGCATCGGCTCGGGCACGGGCGCGGGCGAGACGTCGTTCGCCCCGGGGATGTCGCGTGCGGTAAAGACAGCGACCACACCTGGTGCGGCTTGCACGTCCTCCAGGTCCATCGCAGTGATGGTGCCACGGGCACAGGTGCTCAGCCCAAAGGCCAGGTGCAGGGTGTCGGGCGGCAACGGCAGATCGTCGGTATAGCGCGCGGTGCCGGCCACATGGCCCGGGCCGCTGTCATGGGGGTGCTTGTTGCGCACGCCCATGGGTCAGGCCGTCCGGGCCAGGGACGTGGGCGCCACACCCTGATGATCGGCAAGCGCGCGGCGCAACATGTTTTGCGCGGCCCGCAGGCGATAGGGGGCCGAGGCCCGCATGTCCGACAGCGGCGTGAAGTCTTGGGCCAAGGCGGGCAAGGCCGCGCCCACGGTCGCGGCATCAAAGGGTCGGCCCTCCAATGCGCCCTCCAGCGTGCGAGCGCGCTTGGGCGTGCCGGCCATGCCGCCAAAGGCGATGCGCACGCCGCTCAGCCTGCCGTCCACCAAAGGCAAGTTGAACGCGCCACACACGGCAGAGATGTCTTGGTCAAACCGTTTGGACAGTTTGGAGACATAGAGGCTGTCGGCTTGCGCGGGGATGACCACGCTTTCCACAAACTCGCCCGGGCTGCGGTCCTGCCGGCCATAGTCCAAAAAGAAATCCTCAAGCGGCATCTCGCGGCGTGTGTTGCGATGACGCAAGGTCAAGGTTGCCCCCAGTGCGATCAGTGGCGGGGGGCTGTCGCCGATGGGCGATCCGTTGGCGATGTTGCCGCCCAGGGTCGCAGCCTCGCGCACCTGCCACGAGCCATAGCGCCGCAGCATCTCGCCCATTTGCGGATGGCGCGGGGCCAGCACCTCTCGCAGCCGCTCGATGGTGACACCGGCCCCGATGCGCAGGCCTTGGGGAGTTTCGTCAATGCGCTGCAGGTCCGACAGGCGGTGCAGAAAGGCCGCTGGCGTGATGTCACGCAAGTCCTTGTTTACCCACAGGCCCACATCCGTGGCGCCCGCAACCAGCGTCGCCTCCGGGTGGTCGGCGTACCAGTTGGCAAAGGTGTCGAGGTCGTCAGGGATCAACACGGCGTCCGTGGTCGCAGCACAGCAATGGGCCGCGAGGG